>NZ_JBEZNQ010000078.1:0-34614 GCF_040653315.1 Streptomyces sp. NPDC047981
ACGAAGCGTCGCGCGACTCAAGTCCTGGCGCATCTTCCGCAAAGCCCGCTGCAGCCCCAACCGCATGACGGCCATCGCCGCAGCCGTCCTCACTCCGGAGCGTCAACGCTGAAAATGCTCACTGATCGGTCGGTGTCGGGGCGGTGGCGCGCACGCCGTGATTCGGGGATTTGGACGACGAGCACCTAGCGCTCGTCGTGGCCGCGTGCTGAGCCTGCCACCGGCCTGCCGGAGTGGAACCGCGGAGGCAGAGCCGGGGTCGGCGGCAGACCGGCGTCTTGGGCGGCTTCCTGACAGCTCGTGACCTGCTCGATGACCGACGCGACGATGCGCTGCGCCCTGCCTCCCGCTGGGCCGGGACGACTGGCTAGTCGCTTGGGGAGAAGCCTCTCGGTTCGCGGAGGCGGAGCACCGTCAGTGAGTTCGGGTCCATGTCGAGCGCGGAGCCGCCTTGTTTGAGGAGGGCGACGTGGATGCCGTACGCGAGGAAGGCCATCGTCGCGCTGGTATCCGCGTCCAGCGCGTGGTGGACGGTGTCCCAGAGCCGCATCCAGCCGGCCCGGACGGCCTGTCCGAACTCGTGATCGCCGGCCGAGTCAGCGGCGGCGACCGTCACGTAGACCTGCAGTTGCATCAGGAGCCGGTCCGGGTCCTCCGCGATGACGTGTGAGTACGCGTCTGCCATCGCAAGCAGGGCCTTCTCGCCAGACAGGCCCCTGCCCGCCTCCTCGAGAACGCGCTTGAGGTCGGACGTACAGCGTTCGACGACGGCCAGGAAGATGGCTCTCTTCCCGGGGAAGAGCCGGAAGAGGTACGACTGCGAGACCCCGACGCGCTTGGCGATCGCGTAGGTGGACGTGCCGTAGTAGCCATTGCGGCTGAATTCGGCCAGCGCCGCGGCTATGACGCTCTCGCGTCGCTCTGCCGCCTCCATCCTCACCATGAAAAAAAGTTAGTGCTCACTAACTCCGGCCGTCAACCGGTGTCCGGTTCGTGCACCCACCGAGGCGGTGCTGGAGTTGACGGCATGTTCGGTGAACCGACCACGGGAGTCATCAGCTGTCGGCGCCGCTCTGCTGGACCCGGTTCCGGAGTTCGCGGCGGTTGGCGATGCCCAGCTTCCCGTAGACGTGGCCGAGGTGGTATTCGACCGTCTTGGAGCTGATGAACAGCTCGCTCGCGATCTCCTTGTTCGTGAGGCCCCGGCCCACGAGCGACGCGATGTCCCGCTCTCTTCCGGTGAGGTCGACCGGACTGGTGCCCGGCGCACGCACGTGGCGCTCTGCCGCCGGGTAGTCCTGAGCGCACCGCTGGAGGAAGGGCCGGGCCCGCAGTGTCTCCAGGCGCTGACGGGCCCGGTCGAACCACGGACGGGCGTTGGCCGCCAGCACACGGGCGTAGGAGTGCTCGAGCATGGCCTGGTGCAGCGCGACGACGTCCGGCGGCGGCTCTTCGGCGAGTGCGCGCTCGTACGTGTCCCGTGCGCGACGGATGTCCCCCGCAGCCTCGCTGAACAGGCCGGACAGCCACGATGCCGCGGTACGCAGGCAGGGGACGGCCTGTGCGAGCTCCTCGAGTCGCGCGACCGCGGCTTTGGCCTGGCCCTCGTCTTTGACACCGATCAACGCCTCGGCGTGGAGGGGCAGCCAGATGACCCGGTAGAAGTTCGGCCAGCCCGCGTCGACTCGTGCCAGTGGCTCCACGGCGGCGAGCAGCGCCTGGTGGTCGCCGCGGGCCTGGGCGCGGACCGCCCGGCTCATGGCGGTCCATGTGGTGGCCTGCTCGCCGCCGATGAGGCGGGTCCATTGCTCGGCGTCGCCGATGTGCCGATCCGCCGTGGCCCATTCTCCCCGCCCGGCGGCGACCCATGAGGCGACCGCGTGCTCGCTGGGGAAGGTGAACGCCATGCCGTCGCCGTTCCCCGTGATGTCGAGCGCGTGCTCGGCACTCGTGCGGGCCCGGTCCCAGTCCCCCAGCAGGTACTGGGCGACTGCGGTCGTCGTGTAGGCGACGTCGGGAAGCGCCGAGGCGGCCGACTGCGACCGGTTCAGGGCCAGCGCCGTCGCACAGTCCTCGATGGCTGACGACAAGTCGCCCGCCGCGGTCCTGAAGGCGCCCTGCAGGGTGAACACGAAGGCGTTCACCGGGCCGTGGGCCGCCGCGGTCTGGGCCACCCGTGGGGCCAGGGGGGACAGCTCACGCAGCCCCGCCGCGGGTCCTTCGGACAGCGCCATTCCCTGGCTGAGGCTCGCCGCCGCCCAGGTGTACGTGGGGTCGATGGTCAGTGCCTGGCGCGCGGACCGCGTTCCGGCTTCGTAATTGCCCAGGAGGTTGCTGGTCACGCTCCGGTAGACCCGCGACATGAACCCCGCCAGGCGATCGTCCTCCTGCTCGCTCTCGGCGAGCGCCGCGGCGAAGTGGGTGTCGGCGGCGAGAAGCTCCCCCTGGTACATGGCGCTCGCCCCCAGGATGAGGCTGCGCAGCGCGCAGGGTGCGCACGCCTTCACACGCGGCAGGAGCGTGGCGACGCCCACGGTGCTGTTGACGGCGACCAGCTTCACGGCGGCATCGAGGAGATGCCGCTCCCGCTGGGTGGGCGCCGCGTCGAGATCTGCCGCCCACAGGAGCAGCGTCGCCGACCGCTGGGCTTCGCCGACCCGGAACGCCTGTTCCGCGGCGGCCGCCAGGTCGGGGATCAGCCGGTCGTCAAAGGGGTCGGCCGCCGCGACCCGGTGGGCCCAGGAAGCACGCTCGTCCACGAGAGTCGCCGCCCTGGCATGCAGCGTACGCAACTTGTCGGGCGCGATGGCCTCGATCACGGCCTGCTGCTGCAGGGCGTGGGCGAGTTCGACTGGCCGTGAGGGCTCGGCGGGTTGCCAGCGCAGCAGCCCTGTCGCGAGTACGTCTTCGAGAGCGGGCACGGGATCCTTCACGTCGGCGAGCCGGCCGACCAGATGGAGCGGCGCGGGCGTGGCCAGTACGGCTGCGGCTTCCACCAGGGCCCTGGACGTCTCGGACAGGGTGCTGAGCTGAGCGTGGATGGCCATGGCCAGGGAGGTGGGGACGGGCAGGTTCATGCCCGCTCTGCCGGACAGGTCCTCGTGGGAGAGGTCGGCGACCACGGTGTTCAGATACAGGGGGTTGCCGGCTGTGTGCCGGCGAAGTTGTTCGGCCACGGCCGCCCCCGCCCGTTCCCCCGTGACCTGCGAGATCAGGTCGGCCACGTTCCGCGTGTCCAAGCCCTGCAAACGCATCCGGACGCCGTTTTGAGCGTTGTCCATCAGCCGCTGCAGAGTCTCTTGCAGATGGGGATTCCCACGGTGCGCGGTTCGTGTGGTGAGGACCGTCAGCAAGGAGTCCGCCTCGAGCCGTTTCAGGACGAATCCCCACGCCTTGACGGACGCCGTGTCCGCCCAGTGCACGTCGTCGATCACGACGGCGACCGGCCGCTCGTCCTGCACGACCGCCAGCAGCTCCAGGAGCTGCCTGCCCATCTGGAACGGTGGCGCGGTGGCTGCGATCGGCTCTGTGAGCAGCGGGAAGTCGGTCAGGACGTCGGGTGGGAGCGGGGCGATGAGCTGTTGCACCACTCCGTAGGCGAAGTCCTGTTCGGCGGCGTCGCACCGGGCGCGCAGTACGGCGAAGTCGGCCGTCGACGGGTCGTCCAGCCAACGGCGCAGCAGCTCCGTCTTGCCCATGCCCGCGTCTCCCTCGACGAGCGCCAGCCAGGGGTGTCCACCGCGAGCCGCGAGCGCGCAGTCCCGGAGTTTCGCGTACTCCTGGTCTCTGCCGACGAACACACCGGGATCACTCATCGGCCCTCATTCCGAAGCAAGGGCCTTGCGCGGTGGCAGCCCTGGGAGTGTCTGTTCTCCAGATCGTTTCATCAGGAGGCGGTCAGCGCGTGTGGCCGGAGCGTGTCGCTCCAGGTCGTGGCTACGGTCCCAGGTCGGGGCTTCTCCGGAACCGGATGCCTAACCCTCCAGGCCCATGAGATCGGGAAGGAGCCTGGCGGCTTCGCGGACGGCCTCGGTGGCGGGCCGGTGGTCGGATGCGCGCGTGGCGACGGCGATTTCACACGGTGGCCCGTCCAGGGGCACGTACCGGACCTCGCGGTGCGGGTAGAAGCGAGCGGCGGCGGCGGCGTGGAGGGCTACCCGTCCCGTGGCCGCGACCGCTCCGGGCAGGGCCGCGGGCGTGTGGACCGGCGTGGAACCGACGGCTCCCGTGACGCCGTCACCGGCCCATCCCTCCAGGCCGGGGTGTGTGGGAGCCATCGGTACCCATGCCGCGTCATGGAGATCCTCGGGGGTGAGGCGGTCGGCATCGGCGAACGCCGACCGCGCCGGAACGACAGCGACTCTGGGCATGGTCAGCACCCGGTCGAAGACCAGTCCGTCGACCGGCCCCGCGTAATGCACGATGCCGGCGTCTACCTGGTGGCCGCGGATGAGGTCGTACTGGTTGACGAAGTCCATGTCGGCGTAGGCGAATGCGCGGGAGGACAGCCGGTTGCGGAGGCCATCGACGAACTGGGGCCACCGTTCGGCAAGCCCGAAGCCGAGCACCCCGATCGTCAGTACGCTGTGCGCCTCGTCCGCACGGTGCCCCGGTCCGGACAAGGAGTCGAGTGCCGCCAGCACGGCACGCGCCTGGGAGACCACCCGCTCGCCGGCAGGCGTCACCGCGACGCGCCGACTCGTACGTTCGAACAAGGTGACACCCAGTTCACGCTCGAGTCGCTGAATGTGACGACCGAACGGCTGGGGGCTGATGAAGTGCCGCTGGGCCGCCCGGCCGAAGTGGAGTTCCTCAGCGAGCGTGACCGCGTACCGGAGGTGTCGAATGTCCACTGCCTCGTCCTCTCCGACCCTCGATCACGCCCGTGAGCACGGCCCGTCGCCGTTCGCGGATCGCAACCCTTTCGGCTGATGATGCACGGCTCTGGCTGTGGTGTGGTGGGCCCGTTCTCCTCCCGACATTACAAGGTGGTCATCGCTATGTCGTCACATCGAGTACTGCTTCGTGGCGGCACCGTGCTCACCATGGATTCCGCCCGGGGCCCACTGCCTGACGCGGACGTGCTGATCGAGGACGGAACGGTCAGCGCGGTCTCGTCCGAGGCGCTGGACGTCGATGCCGAGATCGTCGACGTCAGCGGCCACATCGTGATGCCCGGGATGATCGACACGCACCGGCACACGTGGCAGACGCAGATGCGTGCCATCTGCGCGGACTGGACGCTGATCGACTACATCTTCGGCCTCCGGCTCGGGGTGTCACCCGTCTACCTCCCGAAGGACGTGTACCTGGGCAACCGGCTCGGCGCCCTGGACGCGCTCAACTCCGGTGTGACGACACTGCTGGACTTCTCCCACTGCAACAACACACCCGAGCACGCGGACGCGGCGGTCACCGGGCTGAGTGACGCGGGGGTACGGGCGGTGTTCGGATACGGGTTCTTCGAGTCCAACCCCGCCGCCCCGCCGCACTTCGCCACGCACGCCCAGCGCCAGGCCGACCTGTCGAGGGTCGCTGGCACCTGGTTCTCCAGTAAGGACTCCCTGCTGACTCTCGGAGTCGCGCTGACCGAACCGGATTTGATGCCCCTCGAGGCGGTCCGGGCCGAGGTGTCAGCCGCACGCGAGCACGATGCGCTGATCGTCACGCACACCGGAAGCGTGTGGGGGGCGCAGGCTCGCCTCGCCGAGTTCGAGGCGGCGGGACTACTGGGCCCGGACCAGGTGCACGTGCACTGCAACGCGCTCTCGGAGGAGGAGTGGGCGATCCTCGCGCGCAACGGGGCGAAGGTCTCCATCTCTCCGGAGACCGAGCTGAACATGGGGATGGGGCAGCCCGTCTTCGGCGCCTGCAAGCGGCACGGCATCAAGCCGACACTCTCCTGCGACGTGGTCTCCCTCAACAGCGGGGACCTGATCTCACAGGCTCGCTTCGGCCTCGGATTCCAGCGCTGGGCCGACACGTTGGAACTCAATCTGAGCGGCGCGAACCCGGAACAGGTGACCGTCACCGCCCGCGAGGCACTGGAATGGGTCACGGTGAACGCCGCCGACGCCGTCGGCATGTCTGATCGCATCGGCACGATCACGCCCGGCAAGCAGGCCGACATCATCGTCGTCGGCGGCCCCGGCATCTCGCAGCATCCCCAGTCGGATCCGGCCGGGACCGTGCTGTTCCAGACGGCACCCGCGGATGTCCGCCATGTGCTCGTGGCCGGCCGGTTCGTGAAGCGGGACGGGGCGCTCCTGGGTGTGGACATGACCCGGCTGCTCGCCGAGGCCGATGCCAGCGCCGCCGGCGTGCTGCAACGGGTCGCTGCTGCCGGAAGGCAGCTGCCCGGCACACCGCCGGGAGGCTGGGCAGCGCTCCAGTCCCTCAACCCGCACCAGGCATGACCCCCTCCCACGTCAGCAGCGAAGGAGTTCCCCATGCGATTCGTCACCTACGCCACTGAGCGCGGCGACCGCGCGGGCGTCCTGGACGACAACCAGGTGTACGCGTTGCCGCCCGAGGTCCAGCTCATCAGTCTCCTGGACGATCCCGACAAGCTTCAGGACGCCGGCGAGCGTGCCCTGCGGAACCCGGTCACCGTGCAGCCGCTCGGGTCCGTCACGCTGCGGGCCCCGATCCCCCACCCGCCCACCGTGCGTGACTTCATGACGTTCGAGCGTCACCTGGAGGGGGTGATCAAACTCGCGGATCCGGAGGCCAAGGTGATGGAGCAGTACTACCGGGCGCCGGCGTTCTACTTCACCAACCCCTACGCGGTCCAGGGCCCCTACGACGATGTGAGGGTGTTCCCCGCTTCCGGCCTTTTCGACTTCGAACTCGAAGTGGCGGCGGTGATCGGCCGCGGCGGCCGGAACATTCCGGTCGACCAAGCGGAATCCCACATCGCCGGATACGTCCTGATGAACGACTGGTCCGCGCGTGACCTGCAGTTCGCGGAGATCGGAGTCATGCTCGGACCGGCCAAGGCGAAGGACGGCGCCACCAGCCTGGGCCCGTTCCTCGTCACTCCCGACGAGCTCGCCCCCCATCGGGAAGGCAACGCGTTCGCCTTTCGTATGACGGCGGAGGTGAACGGCGTGGTCGTCGGTGAGGACCTCTGGAGCAACATGGCCTTCAGCTACGCACAGATGATCTCCTACGCCTCGCGCGGAACGGAGGTCCGGACGGGTGACGTCCTCGGGTCCGGAACCTGTGGCGGCGGCTGCCTGGCAGAGCTCTGGGGCCGTAAGGGCCTCGACGCCCACGCCCCGCTGTCCGAGGGGGACACGGTCACCCTGACCGTCGAGGGCCTCGGAAGCCAGACCTGTCGCATCCTGCCCGCCGCGTCCTACCCCCACGACGACGACCTCGGCGCGGTCCGAGGCCTCGGGAGCACTCGATGACCCAGTACAACGGCACTCTGACCCATGTCACCGACGACGTGTACGCCTGGCTGCAGCCCGACGGCTCCTGGTGGCTCAACAACGCCGGCGCGATCAACACGACCGACGGTGTCGTCCTTGTCGACACCTGCGCCTCCGAATCGCGCACCCGGGCCCTGCTGGACGCCGTGAAGAAGGCCACCCAAGGCGGGGAGATCGCCGCAGCGGTCAACACGCACGCCCACGGTGACCACACCTACGGCAACAGCGTGCTGCCGGCGAACACCGTGATCATCGGTCACGAGGACACGCGCACAAGCCTGTTGGAGGATTCGCTCCTCGACGCCTGTCCGCCGCTGTGGCACCCCATGCCCGACTGGGGCAACGTCACACGGCGCCCGCCTCTCGTGACCACTCGCGACGGCCTCACCCTGCACCACGGAGGCCGGCGGATCGAGATACGTCATCCCGGCGCTACGGCCCACACCACGGGAGACCTCGTCGTCTGGCTGCCCGAATCGCAGGTCCTGTTCACCGGCGACCTTTTGTTCCACGGGGTAACGCCTCTGGTGCTCTCGGGATCGGTCGAGGGCGCCCTGCGGTCCCTGGACTGGATCGCCGGCTTCGACCCCGCCCACGTCGTCCCCGGCCACGGCGGCCTCCTCGACGCCTCCACCCTGCCCGAGGTACTGGAAACCCACCGGCGCTACTACCAACTCGTCCTGGACAGTGCTCGCGCCGGTCTGCGCGACGGCCTGACTCCCCTGGCCGCCGCACACCGCATCCCGCTCGACGAGTTCGCCGGCCTCCCGGACGCCGAGCGGATCGTGCTCAACCTCCACCGTGCCTACGCCGACTCCGGGCACAAGCCCCTGGACATCAAGGAGGCCTGGAGCGACGCGCTGGCACTCAACGGCGGCCCCTTGGCCACACACCTCTGACACCGGACGGGGCCACACCTCACCAGCACCGCAGAACAGCGTGAAAGGCGTTACCACTGTGGACAAGGTCATCGGCAGCGCCGTCGAGGCGGTCTCCGATGTCTTCGACGGCGCATCGCTCGCCGTCGGCGGCTTCGGGCTCTCGGGCATTCCCACCGTATTGATCGAGGCACTGCACGAACGCGGGGCGAATCGCCTGAGGGTCGTCTCCAACAACTGCGGAATCGACGACCGAGGCCTCGGCATCCTGTTGGCCGCCGGCCGCATCGCCCGCGTCACCGGCTCCTACGTAGGTGAGAACAAGGAGTTCGCCCGCCAGTACCTTTCCGGCGAGCTGGAAGTGGAGCTGGTACCCCAGGGCACACTCGCCGAGCGCCTGCGCGCCGGCGGCGCGGGGATCCCGGCCTTCTACACTCCCGCCGGCGTCGGCACCCAGGTCGAGACCGGCGGACTGCCATGGCGCCACGCGGAGGACGGCTCGATCGCCGTCCCCTCCCCGCCCAAGGAGACGCGTCGCTTCCACGGCGGTACGTATCTGCTGGAAGAAGGCATCACCACCGACTTCGCGTTGGTACGGGCCTGGCGAGGCGACCGGCACGGCAATCTACGCTTCCGCCGCGCGGCCGCGAACTTCAACCCGCTCGCCGCCATGGCCGGACGCGTCACCGTCGCCGAGGTCGAAGAACTCGTCGAACCGGGGCAACTCGATCCCCACGAGATCCATCTGCCCGGCATCTACGTGCAACGGGTCATCGGGCTCACCCCGGGGCAAGCGGCGAACAAGCTCATCGAGAAGAGGACGGTCAGCAACTGATGGCCTGGAACCATGGCCAGATGGCCGCCCGAGCCGCAGCCGAGCTCACCGACGGCTCGTACGTCAATCTCGGCATCGGCTTGCCCACTCTGATCCCCGGGCACCTCCCCGCAGGCGTCCGGGTGGTACTCCACTCCGAGAACGGCATTCTCGGAACGGGCCCCTACCCCTGCGACGAGGAGGTCGACCCCGACCTGATCAACGCGGGCAAGGAGACCGTCACGGTCCTGCCCGGCGCCTCGTTCTTCGACTCCGCGCTCTCCTTCGGCATGATCCGTGGCGGCCACATCGACACCGCCGTTCTCGGCGCCATGCAGGTCTCCCGCCACGGTGACCTGGCGAACTGGATGATCCCCGGGAAGATGGTCAAGGGCATGGGCGGCGCGATGGACCTCGTGCACGGGGCGCGGCGCGTCATCGTCCTCATGGAGCACAACGCCAAGGACGGCAGCGCCAAGATGGTCGAGGAGTGTTCCCTGCCTCTGACCGGCGCGCGGTGCGTGCACCGCGTCATCACCGACCTCGGCGTCTTCGACGTCACCGGCGAAGGCTTCGTCCTGGTCGAGACCGCCTCCGGGGTGACCGTCGCGGAGATCACCGACCGCACCGACGCACCGGTGCGTGTGGAGGCCATCGCACCCGCGTCCTGACGGGCACGGGTGCACGGACGGGCAGGCAAGAGCCTCGCTGGACAAAGGATGTTCGCAGCAGGACTCTTCACCCGCGCTCGTCAGTGGTCGGCCTGCAGTATCAGCTCCGACCCCGGGCAGTGATGGGACCTCGAGCCAGGCTCCTACGAAGTCACAGCAGCAGGGAGAGTCAGGCCGTCGGACGGTGCGTGCCTCCATCCCTCCTCAGACCGGCGACGGACCGTGTCGGCTCCCCCTTTTCCGCGCGGACGTGGGCGCCGTCGACGCACGCTCTGGACCAGTCCAGCTCGCCGGCCGCGTTCAGCTCGGCGAGCAGGATCCGGTTCTGCCCCCTCCCCGGACGACGCCAACAGGTCTGAGCCGAGCCGAACCCGAGTTCCAGCGGCAGCAGTTGCCAGGCGATGCCGTTGTGCAGCACGTACAAGGTGCCCTGCAAGCACAACCGGTCCGACACCGGCCGCGGCCCTGGCGCCTTCTCGGGCCAAGGCCGCAGCAGCGGCTCGTTCAGCACCCACACGTCATCGTCCACGATCCGTGGCCGGGTACTCACACCATCCCGAACGGCCGAATCATCACACCGGTCACGGCCGACCAGGGCCGTTCAGCAAGATCGTGTTACGAGCTCTGACAAAGCCCTTCTAGTTGTCCGGCTTCCAGTCGATCGTGTTCAACCGCAGATGAGAGAGTGCTGTTCCGATCTTGTCTGCGGAACCGGCGCTGGCGATCGCGGTGGACTCGTGAACGAACTCGTAGGAGCTGCCTGTATCGAACACGTAATAGTGGTTGAAGGGGCGGTACCAAGTTCCATGGACCTTTTGCTGCCCCTTCACCTGGTAACCGTCCTTGTGAATCTCGCGGTCACTCCAATCCAGCGTCAGGGCTTCTTGAGATGGCCTGTCATAGCGGATCAGGGTGTGATCCTTCTTGTTGGCGTAGAGCCAGACCTTTTTGGAGCGGAAGTTGACCGCGATGTACACCTGATCAGGGTTGGCTGCCGTCGAATCGGACCCTTCTCCCTTTCCTGCGTCTGCGGCAGGGTTATAGTCGACGACCCTGCCGCCCATGAACGTTTCGAACGGCAGCGGCACCCTATCGGGTCGGCGCTGCTCCGGCGAATGCGGAACCTTTGCCCCAGCAACAGTGATGCCCGCCGGGAGCTCGTGGGAGATTTTGTCGAACTTTTTGAACTCGTTCTGGAGTACGGTGCCGGTGACGAGCTGCGCGTGACTGGGCGGAAACGCAGCCATGACCATTGCTAGAAGCTGATTATAGAGCGTTTGGCCGGCTGAAATTGCGCTTCCTTGAACATCGGGCGTCTGCGTGATCACCTGGTTGAGATAGGAAGCCGGATCGCCACCCTCCAACGCCACCTGCTTCAGGGTCTCCTTCAATGATGCCAGGAAGTCTTCCCGCACGGCGTCGACCCGCTGCCGCAGGTTGCGATTGAGGCTGGGGAACTGGTCGTTGAGTTCCTTGAGCGTCTGCGCATGATTGTGCTTGGCCCGGTCGACCAGCTTCTCTGCCTCTTTCGCCTGCTGCTCGACCACAGCCTCCACAGTGGAGAAGATGAGGTTCATAGCCGCGGTTGCGAGGGGGATAATCCCCGAAAATACTCCAATCGTCGACTTCACCAGGCTGAGGTTTGATTGCCACGCCTTGGTCACACCGCGGGCCAGCGCAGCCGGATCCTCATCGAGGTCGTCCATCTGGTCGCTTTGCGTCTCTCCAGCAACCCTCTTGTGGACAGCCCTGTTGACGAGCAGCTCCGAACCGCCTCGCCCAGCTATCTCGATCATGAGATTCGACAGGGATACGATCCAGCTGTGGGTCGGCGGAGTGAAGGACGCGCCGACCGAGGTAGCGAACGAGACAGCCGTCTGGACCTTTTCGAAATTCTGCTGGAATTTGTCAGGATGCGCGCGCGCGTAGTCTCTGAGCGCCGCGCCCTCGATCCCGGTTTCGACGTTGCTGGCATTTGCCGAGATTATTTTGGAGGCATTACCAATCGCGGCGATGAGCGAAACGTCCTTTTCCTTCGCTTTCGCTAGTGCCGCCAGCCTCGCGCTCAGACTGCTAGTCCTAGTTGCTGCAACAAGCTTTCGTCGAATTCCATTCGCCTCTCGCGTTGTCGTCGAAATAATCTCCCCAAGTTCCGCGAACCTGTCCTGCGCCATCCTTCGGTAAGCCCTGCACCTCGCGGAAGCCGCAATGAAGGAAAATTCCTGGATGGACTCGAAGAGGGTCTTATATTCGGCCAGTTGCCTGTCCATGTCGGAGAGCTTCTGGAGGACGGATGCCAGAAGCATCACCTGCCCCTCGATCTCCTCATTGGCCTTTTGTAGCTTTATAGCGCGGGCGGCTTCTTTTTGAGCCTTTTCCTGCGCTTCTGCGGCGGCCGCTTCGGTGGCCGCCTTTTCCCTGAGGGCAGCCGCGAGGAATGCGTTCTTTTCCTTGACTGACTCGCCAGCCTCGTGCTTTTTGTGATGCTTACCTTCGCTGATGCCCGACTTCGACTTCAACTTATTCTTGGGTTCGGCGGCGTGTGAATATGCTTCTACGTGCCTTGCCGTGACCGCCGCTTTTGCCCTCTTCGCCCATCGGTGAGCAGCCGACACCTGCTGGGCCACTGACCCCATGCTGTCGAACCTCTTGATCATCTCCCTGACATTAATGTTCGGATTTGCGGAAATAGCTGCGGTGGCAGCCTGTACGACTTCCGTCCTGATCTCGCGATTGTGCTCAAGTCCGGGTTGAATGGGGTGTGTCATTGTAGCGCTGTCCTGACTATTGGAGTGACTGTCTTATACGCCCCTGGCGTATCAGTGCTGACCTGCTCCAACGAGATTCGATATAGCCCCCGCGAGCTCATCCTCGCTGATATCTTCGAGGCCGGCGTCAACCAGCGCCTCCGCTATGAGGTCCACCCACTCGGTGATGTCATCTTGAACAGGCTGCGCGGCGCCGCCGCCGGTGTAATGATCGCCGCCCGTATTGTCCAGCTCAGATATATCGGCACGCCCGTCGTCGGCCGGGTACGGTGCCCACTGCGCTTCGCGGTGGTTGGTGTCGGAGTAGAACCTCCGGCGATCGTGTTCGACGACAAACCACTCGCCTTCCACCCACGCATCCGGGTATCCACCTGTGAGGAGCCAATAGAGACGGAGCGGCAGGCCGTCGTCGCCATACTGCCTGCGGAGTACGCCAAGGAGACCGGAGAAGGTACCTTCCTGCTGCTCTTCAAGATTGCCCAAAAGGCCATCCGACAGATTCTGTTGGGCCGACTGAACCAGTTTCTCAAGGGTGGAAAAATCCCATGAGTTGAGGTCCTGGTGCTGAATGGCTGTGAAGAATCCTTGGTAGGCGGAGTAGTCGATCGAGGTCATGTCTTCCTCTTCGAGTGGAGGTTGAGCCGCGAGTTCCGCATGTGCCGGGCTGCCGATCGCCAACTGCCCCGCACCTGGCAGGGGTTGGGAGGCTCTGAATGCCCGGAAGATTCACGGTGCTTGCCGCAAGACTAGGGACCGCCACTCCGCGAGCAGGGTGCCCATCGGCTACAGGATCGGGCAGCCTCAATGCCCGTACGGACAGCAGCGGACTGAAATCTGCTGCGCTGTGGGACTGCGCTCTTGCGCGTCACGCGCGAGACTCGGATCGCTTCCACGATCCCGTCACGGCTCTTGGGCGTTCCCCGTTTCCCGGTCTGACAGACCGCGGCCGCGTAGGCCTCGATGGGATCGGAATTGCCGTTGGTGCGGCGGGCCTTGCGGTCGGGCCGGGTCCACCTCCACAGTGAACCGACCGGGAAAATCGGGAAGCGGACCCGACTACCTGCCTCAACAGGCAGAAATGCATGACCTAAGGTTCACCCTCAGGTCGCCCTTCGCGTGAGCTTTCACCTTAGGCTCTTCGGAACTCGGAATCGAAAGTGGAGATCAAGATGACGGACACAGACAGCGAGATCTGGAAATACCGGATCGTCCGCTGCCAGGTCACCGAGCATGTGGGCGACCTGGGGGTGGCAGCCTCCATCGTTTCTCCGCCGAGCGCGGTGCCGGCGTTCATCAACTCCAGGTTTCTCGGCGACGGGGCCAAGGTCCCGGTCGGCGAGTTTCCAAAGGTAGGCAGCGTTCTCGATGCGGTGGTCCTCACCTACCACGAGAGCGGGGAGTTCCGGCTGTCGGCACAGGAATCCTCCCTGGAGCGGGCACGGACCCGGGCTGAGGTTCGCCCGTCTGCCTGACTCGCGGTGGGACCTGAGGAGAACGTCGCGGCGGTGCATCGCGGGCTGACGCTCGCACGGCCAGGGACCGTGCCCACCAGAGGGTTCGCGTGCCTGTCCGCCCGTCCGGGCTGGACGTGTCCAGCTCTGCCCCGAGCCGTCCACGACCACCTCCTGCCCGGCTACGCCCCGTCGCTGTCCGCCCCGTGCGCAGCGCGATCCGGCGCCAACCACGGGCTGACGGCCGTCAGTTTCCGGTGTCGCCCGTGGTGGCGCCGTTGACCGTGTCTTCGCCGCCGCCGTCATCACCTCCCGAGCCCCCACCGTCGGCGTCGCTGGTGGCGGTCTCCTCCGGGGTCGGATTCGTCGTGCCGGTGGAGCTTCCGTCGGTGGTGCCACTGCTGTCGGATCCGTGGCCGCTGTTGTCGTCGTCCTGGGCGCTCGGAGTGGGCGCCGGCCGTGTGGGGGTCGGCGGGTCGGGTTCGACGTCGGGTTCCGTGGGTGCGGGCTTCGGGGTGACGGCGCCGCCGCCGAAGACGCGCTCGCCGTTCAGGTCTTCCGGTTCGGGGAAGTCCAGTGCCCTGGCGCCGTCGAGGGCCTCGGTCATGTAGTCGTGCCAGATCTGCGACGGGAACGACGAGCCGTGGATCTTCGGTTGGTTGCCGGTGCCGAACATCGACTGGAACGTGCGGTTCTCGATCGTCTCGTCGTCGGGGAAGCGGTACATGTCGATGGCCGTCGAGAGCTGCGGGGTGTAGCCCACGAACCAGGCCGAGTTGTTGCCGTCGGTCGTTCCGGTCTTGCCCGCCGCCTCGCGGTCCTCAAGGCGCGCGTTCCTGCCCGTACCGTTCTCCACGACGCCCTGGAGCACGTCGGTGATGTTGCCGGCCACAGCCGTCGAGAAGGCACGCTCGGGCGCGGACTCGTGTTCGTAGACGACCTCGCCCTGCCGCAGCACCCGGGTGACGGAGTACGGGTCGTTACGCTCTCCCTCGTTCGCGAACGTCGCGTAGGCCCCGGCCATCCGGATCGCGCTCGGCGAGGAGATGCCGAGCGAGAACGACGGCACGTCGGCCTCCACCAGCGACGACTCCAGCAGGCCGGCGTCGACGGCCGCCTGGCGGACCTTGTCGATGCCCACGTCCATGCCGAGCTGCACGTAGGGGGAGTTGGCCGACTTCTCCATCGCCTCGCGCAGCGTCACATTCGTGTAGCTCGCGTCGCCGTCGTTGACCTGGAGCCACTCGTCACCGTTCTCGTCACGCCAGACCGAGCCGTCGTAGTTCCTGATCCTCAGCTTGTTGCGGCCGTCGTAGACGCTGCTGTCCGGGTCGACGATCGTGCGCGTGGAGGCATCCTGTGCGGGGCCGAGATCCTCGTCCCGGACGCCGTCGCGCATCGCGGCGGCCAGGACGAACGGCTTGAAGGTCGAGCCGACCTGGGCACCGGTCTGGTCGGCGTTGTTGGTGAAGTGCCGGGTGGCGTCGGTGCCACCGTAGATCGCCACGATGGCCCCCGTGCTCGGGTCGACCGAGGCGCCCCCGAACTGGACGTGGGTGTCCGTCTCCGGCCGCTTCACCGGGTCGATGTGCTCGTCGTACACCTTCTTGACAGCCTCTTCGAGCGCCTCGACCTTCTCCTTGTCGAAGGTGGTGTGGATCTCGTAGCCGCCCTGGGCCAGTTGCCGCGCGTCTATACCCGCGTCGTTCCTGTTGAGGAAGTTGGCTTCGGCCGTCCGCACCAGATAGCCGGTCTGGCCGCCCAGCTGCGCACCCGGCGTACGCAGCTTCACCTCGGGGAACTCGGTGAACTGCGCACGCTCGTCGGGACGGAGCCTGCCGTCCCGCACCATCTCGTCGAGGATCCAGCTCCATCGCTCCTCGGCCCGCTCACGGTTCGCCTGCGCGGTGGCCGCCGGATCGATCTCGGGAGAGCCGGCCGGGTCGTAGTAGGTCGCGCCCTTCAGCAGCGCGGTCAGGAACGCGGACTCGCTCGCGTCGAGGTCCTTGGCGTTCTTGCCGAAGTACGTGCGCGCCGCGGCCTGGATGCCGTAGGCCCCGCGCCCGTAGTACGCGGTGTTGAGGTAGCCCGCCAGGATGGCGGGCTTCTCCATCTCACCGCCGACCCGGATCGAGATGAAGAGTTCCTTCACCTTGCGGGTCAGCGTCTGCGACTGGTCGTTCAGACGGTTGTTCTTCACGTACTGCTGCGTGATGGTCGAACCGCCCTGGGTGTCACCGCCGTTGATCATGTTCCACAACGCGCGCCCGATGCCCACCGGGTCGATGCCCGAGTCGGTCCAGAAGGTCTTGTTCTCGGCGGAGACCACAGCGTCCTGCATGACTCGGGGGATCTGCTCGATACCGATGATCTGCCGGTTGACCTCGCCGCCGGTCGCGACCATCTGCGTGCCGTCGGCCCAGTAGTAGACGTTGTTCTGCGCTTTGGCGCTCAAATCCTCGTTGGGAACACTCACCATCGCGTACGCGAGTGCCGCCGTTCCCATCAGGCCGGCCACGAACAGCAGGAAGAGACCCGTGGTGAGCTTCCATGAGGGCACCCAGCGTCGCCATCCGCGCTTCCCGGACCGCGGATAGTCGACGATCCGCCTCCTGCCGGACGGCCGCCCTCGGCCTCTCCGCCGCGCCGCGCGCCGGGCCTCGGCACGTCCGCCGGTCGTTTGCCCCGGCACCCTGCGACGACGCTCGCTCATCGAACGACCACTCCTCTTCGGCGGGACGTACCGGCTCCGGTCCGGTCCACTCCCGGACGCCTGGAGCGGCGCGCGTCAGGCCCTTGCGGAGATGCGGACGGTGCAGCCCCTGCGATCGGCGGGGCCTGCGACGGCGAGGGCTCGCGACGTCCGGTCCCACCCGGGTGCGGGAGCCGCCCCACCGCCCTCGAAAAGTAGATCTTGTGGCGCGGGGCGGAAAAGCCCGATGGGGCAGACTTTCGGGCACGGGGCTCCACCAGGGGTTCTCCGGGCGACCGGACACGGCCCGGACCTCCGTGCCGATCACGGCTTCCTCCTCAGGCCACGGCCTCCGGCCGCCTCGGTGCCCGGCGCCTCCGGTCCGGTACGGGCCCGGACCGAAGGCCTCCCGGCGTCGCCGTTTCCAGGAGCTGCCTGGACCGTCGGGACGGCCTCTGTCGAGGCGGGCGCGCATGACCCGCTGGGTACGGGGCGGCCCGGCGACCGTCACCGACACGCCGCCCGTCAAGGACCCCCGCCCCCCGTCGCACCGCGCGACATGGCTCGACGGACGGACCGCTCAGCCGGACGGTGTAGGTGCGGGGCGGAGCGACGTCTTCTCCGTGAGGGCGGCGACGGCCTCACGGTACTGCGTGGTGAGGTCCGCGACGAGTTCGCTGACCGTCGTGACCCGTGTGATGGCGCCGATGCCCTGCCCCGACCCCCAGATGTCTCTCCACGCCTTGGTCCGGCCTCCGCCCGCCGAGCCGAAGTTCATCGCGGAGGAGTGGGACTCGGCCAGGTCGTCGGGGTCGAGTCCGGCGGCGGTGATGCTGCCGCGCAGGTAGTTGCCGTGCACGCCGGTGAACAGGTTGCTGTAGACGATGTCCTTGGCGGTGCTGTCGACGATCATCTTCTTGTAGGCGGCCGGGTTGTTGGCCTCGACGGTCGACAGAAAAGCCGATCCGACGTAGGCGAGGTCCGCGCCGGCGGCCAGAGCGGCCAGGATCGAGCGGCCATGAGCGATTGCCCCGGACATCAGGAGAGGCCCGTCGAACCATCGCCGGATTTCCTGTACGAGCGCGAAGGGCGACTGGGTTCCCGCGTGACCTCCCGCGCCGGCGGCCACGGCTATGAGGCCGTCGGCCCCCTTCTCCACGGCCTTGTGGGCGAACTCGTCGGTCGTGACATCGTGCAGGACGATGCCGCCGTAGGCGTGCACGGCGTCGTTGATCTCGGGCCGTGCGCCCAATGACGTGATCACGATGGGAACCCGGTGCTTCACGATGACGTTCATATCGTGATCGAGGCGGTCATTGGAGCGATGCACGATCTGATTCACCGCGTACGGCGCGACGACGGCGTCCGGATGAGCGGTGGCATAGGCCGTGGTCTCCTCCGTGATGCGGTCCAGCCAGTCGTTGAGGAGAGACGCGGGCCGAGCGTTGAGAGCGGGGAACGAGCCGATCACACCGGCCTGGCACTGGGCGATGACCAGTTCGGGCCCCGAGGCGATGAACAGGGGTGAGCCCACCACGGGGAGCTTGAGGGGCCGGGAGAGAGCGGGCGGCAGCGGCATGGCGGATCCTTCGGACGCGTGGACAGGGGTTCAGCGGTCGTCAACCATGGGCGATGTGCCTGACACGGAGCCTCGGCGCCCCGGCTCGATGTTCGCTCCCGTGCGAGGGGAGGAAGCGCTGCAACCTCGAGAAGTGCGCTGTGGCCGGTACCTGGCAAGGCCGGGGAACGACAGCACATCACACCTGGACGGCCGGATCATGAGTGGAATCGGTTGTGATCGGAAAACGACGGACGACGGCAACCATGCCGATACTCCTGTGTGCATAGGGAGGCAGTGATGGACATCAGAGACCTTCGCTACGCGGTCACGCTCGCCGAGGAACTCCATTTCGGCCGTGCGGCGCGGCGCCACTACATCAGCGCCCAGCCCTTCGGCCGCCGGATCCAACGTCTGGAGCGCGACGTCGGCGCCCTCTTGTTCGAGCGCACGAGCAGGCAGGTGGCCCTCACCGCGGCCGGTGAGCGTTTCATCGGCCAGGCGCGCTCCATCCTGGCCACCATCGACGCCCTGCCCGACGCCGCTCACCCCCGGGACGCGGAACGGCCAGCCCTCACGCTCGGCGTTCTCGGCTTCGGGCTGGCCGATCTCTGGCCCCGCTTCGTCGATCTCCTACGCGGTCTTCTGCCCACGGGGGTCTTCGTCTACCAGGACCTCGACTTCGTCGACCAGTACGACGCGGTCCGTGACGAGCACGTGGACGCCGCGATCGTGCACTACACCGGCCCCGTCGAGGGCCTGACCTTCGAGCGGGTGCTCAGCAGCCCTCGCGTGGCCGTCGTGCCGGCACGATCGGAACTCGCAGGCGCGGAGTTCCTCTCCGCCAAGGACCTCGACGACCAGCGATGGGTGCCCGTCGCCCAGTCCCGGGCGGGCAAGTCCCCATGGGCAGGCCCCTGGGGCGCGGACACCTCCGACACTCCACGCGTACGCACTCCCGCCGGGCTGCCGGCCGCCGTCGCCGCAACGGGCGGCCTGTCCATGCACGCCGCGGCGGCGGCCCGCTTCTACCCCCACCCGGACGTGCACTTCGTCCCCATGGCGGGGTCCCCGTGCGAAATGGCCATTGCCACCCGCACGTCGGACCGGCGACCGGCGACGCAGGCCGTGCGTCGGTCCGCCCGACTCCTGCCGGGGCTGCCGAGCACATGGGCGGACCTGTCACGAACGGATACGCAGGACGGACCCGTCCCTCGTAACCCTTCTCACTGACGTGGCGGCGACGGTGGACGTCATCGCGGTTGTCGCCGTACTGCCTGTGGCTCCCGACGTGGTGAGACCGCTGGTCGTCCGCCGCACGGGAAGAGTTCGCGAGCAGCCCGCCGATGGCGACGCGCCGGGCGGCCTTGACCAGCAGTGTGCAGCGGCCCTCCGGGACCGCTGCACACTGCTCCAGCCGTGACCGGCGCCGGCCGTCAGGATGCCCCGACGCCGGGCGATACGGAGGCGCCGGCCGGCGCAGCGGGGACCCTGCCGGTACGGATGCGCAGGGTGAGCAGCGCTCCGAGTACGCAGGCGCCGCAGCAGATGCCCCAGACGAGCTGGTAGGCGAACTCGTTGGCGACCTTGGGGCCGGGTCCGCCGATATCGAGGACGTACAGGTTCATGACCACGGCGAAGACGGCGCCGGCCGTGGCCCCGCCGAGTGTCTTGGCGGTGCTGGAGAGCCCCATGGCGATTCCCGTGCGGTCCTGGGGAACTTCGGACACGAGCACGGTGGGCAGCGAGCCGAGGACCAGTCCGCACCCGATGCCCTGCACCAGGGTGCCGAGGAGCACCTGCCACAGTGCGCCGTGTGCCACGACGACCAGCAGAAAGCCGGCCGCCGTGATCGCGAATCCGCAGCCGAGGACCAGTCGCGGCCCGATGGCGACGAGGACCCGGTCGGAGGAGACGGTGGTCAGGAACGTCACCAGGCTCCACGGCAGCGCGGCGAGCGCGAGCTGCATGGTGCTCAGGCCGAAGCCGAAGCCGAGCTCGGGCGCGGTGGCCATGAACGTCATGCCGGCGCTCTGCGGACCGAGTATGACGATGCCCTGCAGGAAGCTCATCGCGTAGAGCCCGGCCAGCGGACCCTGCATGATCAGGCGTACGTCGAGCAGAGGCTGGGGCACCCGCAGTTCGACGCGGATGAAGGCGACGAGCGCCAGCAGGCCGAGGACCAGCAGACCGACGAATGGCGGGGACCCCCAGCCCCACGTCCCGCCGCGGGCGAGGGCGAGGAGGGTGCTGCCGAGCGCGAGGGACAGCAGGATGACGCCGGTCCAGTCGATCCGGTCCTTGCTGCGCTGGACGGACTCCGGTACGAGAAACCACACCACCGGGACGCACAGCAGGATGAACACCGCGGGCAGCCAGAGCATCACCCGGAGGTTGTCGAAGTGCTGGGACAGCAGTCCGGTGCCCATGGCGCCGACGGTGATCCCGATCGTCATCGAACCCATGAGCATGCTGACCGCACGGCCGAGGCGCTGCGGACCGCCGCGGTCTCGCGCCAGGGCGATGTTGAGGGGCAGCCACGCGGCGAACAGGCCCTGGAGCGCGCGGCCGACCAGCAACAGGGCGAAGCTGTCGGCGACGGCCACGATGACGGAACCGGCGGCGACGGCGACGGTGGTGATGCGCATGACGCGGCGGTGGCCATGGATGTCGCCGAGTTTGGCGGCGGCGGGGGTGGCGATGCCTGCCACGAGCAGTGTGATGCTGATGACCCAGTTGAGATCTCCGGAGCTGACGCCGAAGTGCTGCCCGATGAGGGGGATGACCACGGGGGTCGAGCCCTGCATGATGCCGCTGCTCAGCTCTATGAAGATGAGGAAGCCCACGAGGGCGGTGATCGACCCGGTGCGGTGGGGGCTGGCCTGGGAGGGCGGGGGCGGCTCGGGGACCGAGGCAGAAGAGGACATTGCGGCTCCAAACGGGGATGGGAACGGCGCCGTGGTGGGGGATTGATCGACGCGGCGTCGGCACAGGTGATGTGGCCCCCGGGGTCCGGGGAATCCGGAAGGCTGCGGCGATCAGGCGTGAGCGTCGCCGCGCAGCCGGGCTGCGGCTGCCGGCAGTGCGGCCGTGCCCGCCTCGATGGTCGGTTCCGGCACCGGGGCGAAGCGCGGGGAGTGATTCGAGGGACCGTCCGCCGAGCTCGGTGACGTGAGGTCCCCTCCGGGAACAGAGCGAGGCCGGTGCCGCCCAGGCACCGTTGGACGGAGGAGACTCCTTGACTTCGGTGCCGGACACACCCCTCAGTCCTCGCCGGCCTGCGTCGGCTGCTGGAGGGTCAGGACACGGTCCTGTCCGACGGCCGAGACAGGTTCGGACCCGACTGCCTGCGCGGCGGCGGGGTCGTTGTCCGTGACGGGGCAGCCGAGGTCGGGGGACCTCGGGGGCGTTCCGGCAACCGGTGGCGCGGCCGGATTCGGCGTTGGCGACCCGCGAGACCGACGGCAGGACCCGTTCGCGGAGCGATGCGGTGGCGCGGACGCCTATGGCCAGTCGGACGGAGCCGGGAACCATGATGTCCGGCGGCCGACGGCGTCTTGCCGGGCGCGCCTCCGGACATGGCACGGGCCGACCAGACACGCTTCAGGACAGCGATCCCACGGAGGCTCATGGACATCTCTCCTTCGTCGTTCAGGTGCACACCGGTCCGCAGCGATCCTGCGGACCGGGATGTCCCAGCCCACCAGGCGAAGGACTTCGCGGATGTCAGCAGATCTCTTTCGGATACGGAGCCTCCGCACGGCCTGCTCGCGCCCACTGGCGCTGCCCGACGACGAGGCCGTGGCCCCGCGGGCGGGTCAGCGCAGATAGAGGCGCTGCGGGTCGAGTTCCTCGCGCAGCAGTTTCAGTTCGTCGGCGCTCGGTGGCGCGAGTTGTGCCATGTCGTCGCGGACCCGCAGCTCCCAGCCGGTGGCGGCGCGCACCTGCCCGACCGTGACGCCGGGTTGCACGGCGACCAGTTCGAGTTCTTCGTCCCCGCTGTCGCGCGCGAGGATTCCGAGATCGGTGATCACGCGCGTGACGCCCTTGCCGTACGGCTGTGCCCCACCCCGTGCCTGACCGGCCCGGCGCGGGCTGGGGGACGTGCAGAAGTCCAGCCGGGGGACGAACGTGCTGCGGTCGTGACGGCGCATCACGACTAAGATCTCACCGGCGTTGGCCATCACCTCGATCGCGCCGCCCGATCCGGGCAGGCGTACCCGGGGCCGGTCCCAGTCACCGACGATCGACGAGTTGAGGCTGCCGAACCGGTCGATCTGCGCGGAGCCCAGGAACCCCACGTCGATCCGCTGTCCCTGCAGTACGTAGCCGAACATCTGCGGCATGCCCATCACGCATTCGGCACCGGCGACGATGACCGGATCCGTCACGCTGCGCGGCAGTTCCTCCGGATGGGCTCCGGTCACGCCGGACTCGTAGACGGTCTGGATGTGCGGGGCCACCGTGTGGCGGGCCAGCGCGACCGCCAGGGTGGGCAGCCCGTGCCCCGAGAAGACGAGCCGGCGCTGAGCCAGTTCGCGCGCCGCGGTCACCGTCAGGAGTTCACTGCTCGTGACGCCGTTCATGGCCGCCCTCCGTAATTGACCGGTGCCGACAGCTGCGTGCCGACCTCCAGGGCCTGCCAGTGGTCCGGGCCGAGGCTGGCCATGAAACCCTCGTGGTCATCGGTGCCGCGGATGTGCCGGTCGATCCACCTCCGCAGGGCGGCGGCGTCACGGGCCCGCTCGGACCATTCGCGGTGGAAGCGGTCGTCGCGGTCGTAGTAGCCCTGCACCGCCGTCGGATGGGCGCCGCGCGGACACAGCACCACCGCGTCCACCACGTGCGAGGGCACGATCGTACGGTTCGGGTCGGAGCGCACGACGCTGTCGTCGACGATCTCCTCGACGGTGGCTATCACCGATCTGCCCGCGAACGCGGCCTCCTGATGGACCCCGAGCATGCCCCATGCCTGGATGTTCCCGGCGCGGTCGGCACGTTGCGCGTGGATGATCGTCACATCGGGATTCAGGGCGGGGACCACATGGATCTCCCCACCGCCGTACGGATCGGTCACGCTCCTGATCATCGGGTTCAGTTCCACCAGGTCGCTGCCGGTGAAGGAGCGGATCGGGGCGAACGGCAGCTTGGCCGCGCCGGCCGTGTACCGGGCGATCATGCCGCCCATGCTGTACTCCTCGAGCTCCAGCGGTTCCGGGTCCCGCAGTTCGATGCGGCGGCGCAGTTCGTGGAGTGATCCGGCGGAGCTGTTGCCGACGAACGACGAGATCAGTCTGGGTACGCAGCCGGCCGCCAGCAGCTGGTCGACGAGTGGGTCGCACGACATCCGTGCCAGCGTCAGACCGGTGAAGCCCTGCCGGATGATCTCGTGGGCGGCGGCCGTCGGCACCAGGTGGCCGAAACCCTCGATCGCGACCGTCTGCCCGTTCCTGACGTGCCGGGCTATCGCGTCGGCGAGGGTGGCACGCTTGTCCATGGACACGCCGGATTCGGCGACGGCGGGCCGGTCACCGGCATGCGGCTGCGGCTGCGGCCGGACGGCGTTTCTCGCGGTGCCGCTCATCCTTCCTCCCGCGTCGTACTCGGCGCGCGCAGGGCGGACTTGAGCACCTTCCCGGCGGCGGACACGGGCAGTGAGTCGACGATGTGCACCGCGCGGATCTTCTTGTACGGAACCACTCGTTCGGCGACGTACGCGATGACCTCGTCGGGGTCGATGGCCGCACCGGGCCGCGCGACCACGAAGGCGGTCGGCTTCTGCCCCACCCGCGGGTCCGGTGTTCCGACGACCGCGGCGGCCCGCACACCGCTGTGGCCGCGCAGGATGTTCTCCAGTTCCCTCGGGTAGACGTTGTACCCCTTGTAGATCAGCATCTCCTTCGCGCGACCGGAGAGGAAGACGAAACCCTCCTCGTCCAGGTAGCCGAGGTCTCCGGTGCGCAGCCAGCCCTCGACGAACTGATCGGCGGTCTCTTCCGGCCGGTTCAGGTAGCCCGGCGTGACCTGAGGTCCGCGGACCCACAGCTCCCCCACCTCATGGGGTCCGCACGGGGCCCCCTTCTCCTTGGTGGACCGGATTTCGAGTGTCGTGTCGAAGAGCGGTAGGCCGACGCTGCCGAGCTTGTGCCCGCCGTCGCGCTGCAGCGGCGCGGACGTCACCACGCACGTCCCCTCGGTCAGGCCGTACCCCTCGACGACGAGCGCCGAGGGAAAGACGGATTCGAGTGCGACAAGGGTGGCCTCGTCCGCCGGGGCGCCTCCGGAGGAGATCACGCGGACGCTGGACAGGTCGCGGCTGTGCGCGTCGGGGCTGTCCACCAGAGCGTGCCACATGGTAGGGCTGCCGAGCAGGTAGGTGGCCCGGTGGTGCTCCACGGCCGCCAGGAGGCTTTCCGGCGAGAACCGTCCGGTGATCACGACAGTGGTACCGCAGAGCAGCAGGAAGCTCGTGTTGATGAGCGCGTGCACGTGGAAGAGGGGGGACACCATCAGCGTGACCGCGACCCCGGGTTGCACACCCATGGTGTGCGGCCCCGGAAGCGGCCGGAGTCGGGTCTCTCCGCTCTCGCCCTCGGTGATGATCAGGTGGGCGGCACGCCACGCGGTCATCTGGGCGACGTTCGCGACCACGTTGCGATGCAGGACCCTGACGCCCTTGGGGACCCCGGTCGTGCCGCCGGTGTAGATGATGTGGGCCGTGTCGTCGCCGGTCACCCTGGTGTCCGGCGGGGCGTCGGCCCGTTCCACGACGAAGTCCGCCAGGGCGACCACACCGTCGCCGGCCGGCGGGAGCCCCGCGCAGGGCGCGCTGGTGGTGGGCGGCACGGCCACGACCGTGCGCACCTCGGTCCCTCTCCGGGCTTCGAGCAGTGTGGTGATGTGCGCCGGATGACTTACGGCGACGACCGCGCCGGTGTCCAGCAGCTGGGAGCGCAGTCCCGCCGCGGGCTGCAGCGGATTCGCCGGCGCCACCGTCGCTCCGGCCAACAGTGCGCCGTAGTACGTGACCAGGAACCACAGGGAGTTGGGCTGGTGAAGCAGCACGACATCGCCGTCGCGCACGCCCGCGCGGCGTACGCCGTGGGCGAATGCGACGGCATGGTCGTGCAACTCGGCGAACGTCAGCTGCTCCTCGCCGTCGACCACGGCAAGCCGGTCCCCGTACAGCTTCGCCGCGGCGGTGAGGATCTCACCTGCGGCCAGGTCGGGGTAGTCGAGGGAGGTCGGCATCCCCTCAGGCCAGTACCTGTTCACAACACCGCTCCTTCCGTCAGTAGGGACTCGATGGGTGGCTTTCCGGGTCCTGCCGGTGAGCCTTCTCGGCCGTGGGATCGATTCAGCGTGCCCCGCCATTGACGTACAGCGTCTGGCCGCTGACGTACGAGGCGTCGTCGCTGGCGAGGAAGACGACCACGGCGGCGATCTCCTCCGGCCGTGCGACCCGCCGCAGGGGGGTGCGCTCGGCGGCGAGCTTCTGATGCTCCTCGGGTGCGTGCCCGGTGCGCTCGGCGGTGGCCGCGGTCATGGCGGTGGCGACGTAGCCGGGGGCGACCGCGTTGACGTTGATGTCGTAGGGGCCCAGCTCGATGGCGAGGGTCGCGGTCAGCCCTTGGATGCCGGCTTTGGCGGCGGCGTAGTTCGCCTGTCCGCGATTGCCGAGGGCGGATCTGCTGCTGAGGCTGACGATCTTGCCGTACCTCTGCCGCGTCATATAGGTCTGCGCTGCCTGCGCGCAGTGGAAGGCGCTGGTGAGGTTCGCGTCGAGAACGCTGTCCCAGTCGGCCTTGGCCATCTTGAAGAAGAGATTGTCCCGGGTGATCCCGGCGTTGTTGACGAGGATGTGCAGCCCGCCCAGCTCTTCGTCGACCTGCCCGAACACCGCGTTGACGGTCTCGCCGTCGGTGACGTCGCACGCGTACGCGCGGGCGGTGCCGCCCTCTTGCCGGATCTGTTCGGCGACGGCCTGTCCGCCTTCCGCGGTCAGGTCGAGGACCGCCACCGCAGCGCCCTCCGCGGCGAGGCGGCGGGCTGTGGCGGCACCGATGCCCTGCGCGGCGCCGGTGACGATGGCGACCTTGCCGGTGAACCTGTTCACGGGGTGCTCCTGGGGTGGCTGTGACTGCGGATCGGGTGCTGCTCAAGGGTGGTTCCGTCGTGCGGCGGCCGCGCTGCGGGGTGCAGCTGCCACCTGCCGTCGAAACGGGGGTCGGTTCCCTCCTGGAACGCCTGCCGTGCGGCGGGCGCGTCGGTGGCGAGGTTGACCGCCTGCGCCCGTGACTCGCTCTCCAGCGCTTCGCGCAGGGTCTGACTGCTCGCATCGTTCAGCAGGCGCTTCGACTGGGCCATGGCGACGGGGGGTCCGGCCGCGAGGCGGGCGGCGAGGTCGTCGACGAACGCGCCTATCTGTTCGGGGGGCTTCACCCACGTCACCAGACCCAGACGCAGAGCTTCCTCGGCTTCGACGAAGTCGGCCAGCAGGGCCAGTCGCTTGGCCTGCTGGAGGCCGACCAACCTGGGCAGGAGCCACGTCCCGCCGAGATCCAGGGACAGTCCGCGGCGGGCGAAGATCTGGGAGAACCGCGCGGTCGTGGACGCCACGACCAGGTCACAGCCCAGGGCCAGGTTCCAGCCCGCGCCCACGGCGACGCCCTGCACCTCGGCGATCACCGGCTGGGGCATCTCGTGCAGAGCCAGGGCGACGTCGCCGAGACGGCCCATCCGGTCCAGCGGATGTCGCCGCGACAGCGTTCCCTTCAGGTCCGCGCCGGCGCAGAAGTCCCCGCCGGCACCGGTCAGCACCACGACCCGTACGGAGTCGTCGGCCCGGGCGGTGCGCAGCGTCTCCCCGAGCAGGGCCCAGGCTTCCTCGGTCATCGCGTTCTTGCGGTGTGGACGGTTGAGAATCACCCGCAGCACGGGGCCCTTGCGCGCCACGACTACGGACTTTTCCGACTCGGTGTTCCCGGGCATGGCTTCTGTGCAGAGCTCCTAGGTCAGGGGTACGTCGAGGATGCCCTTGCGGTGGCTGAAGGTCTCGACGGAGAAGCGGCCGCGATAGTGGCCCATGCCGCTCTCGCCGACACCGCCGAAGGGAAGGGTGGAGACGGCGAGCTGGAGCATCGGCCAGCCGAAGCCGAGCCCGCCGGAGGAGGTTTCGGCAGCCAGCCTGCGCCGCGTGGTGGCACTGTCGGTGAACGCGTACAGGGCCAGCGGTCTGTCGCGGTCGTTGATGAAGGCGATCGCCTCGTCCAGGTCCGCGACGGTGACGATCGGCAGGACGGGGCCGAAGATCTCCTCACCCATGACCGGCTCCTCTGGCGTGACGTCGGCCAGGACCGTCGGAGCGATGTACCGGTCGGCGCGGTCGGTCTGTCCTCCGGTGACCGTCCGGCCGGATCCCAGAAAGGAGGTGAGCCGGTCGAAGTGGCGCTCGTTGACGATGCGGCCGTACAGGTCCGATGCCTTCGGATCCTCTCCGAACCGCTTGAGCAGGGCCCCGGTGAGCGAGGCTTCGAGGGCGGCGGCGGTGTCCGGGTCGGTCAGGATGTAGTCGGGCGCGACACAGGTCTGGCCGGCGTTGGTGAACTTGGTCAGGACCAGGCGCTCGGCCACGACGTCGATGTCGAGGTCCCGGTCCACGAACACCGGTGATTTGCCGCCGAGTTCCAGTGTGACCGGGGTCAGATGCGTGGTGGCCGCGGCCATCACGGCCCGGCCGACCGTGCCGTTGCCGGTGTAGAAGATGTGGTCGAAACGCTCTGCCAGCAGCAGGGTCGTCTCCTCGGCGCCGCCCACGACCACGGCGGTGGCGTCGCGGTCGAGGTACCGCGGCAGCAGCTCGGCGAGCAGCGCGGAGGTCGCGGCAGCCTGCTCTGCCGGTTTGATGACGACGGCGTTGCCGGCTGCCAGGGCGCCCGCGACCGGCACCAGAAGCAGGTTCACCGGATAGTTCCAGGCGGAGATGACGAGGGTGACGCCGAGCGGCTCGTACTCCGTGCGGGCCGACGTGCCACGAGGCAGGTGCGCGGGGACAGGTACGTGCTGCGGTTCGAGCCACCCGTCGAGGTGTTCGAGGAGACCGTCGATCTCACGAACGGTCCCGCCGATCTCCATGGTGTCGACCTCGGCACGGCTCTTGCGCAGGTCGGCGTGGAGAGCTTCGGCGATGGCGTCCCCGTTCTCGACGAGGAACTCTCTCAGCCGCCCGAGCTGCTTCCGACGCCAGTCGAGGGGCTTGGTGTGCCCGGCGCGGAACGTCGTGCGAAGCCGCCCGACGATCGCGGCCGCGCCGGCGCTCGTGAGAGCGGTGGGGTGATGGGTCGTCACAGGACTTCTTTCTCCGTAGCGTCGTACATGGCGTGGTCGAACGCCAGCGGCCGAACCGGGCCGGTGGCCAGGCGCACCGGCAGGATCGGGCCGGTGCTCAGGCGCCGCTCGAATTCGCTTGAGCACACCGCCCCAGACTGATCACGGCGTTATCAGAGAAGGGCACCTGATCCACGAGCGCTTCTTCGTCGAACCGAGCAAGGGCGGCTCGATCGATGCGCCAGTCCTACCCCTGCTGGTCCGGCATCCAGTCGCCGTGGAATCCGAACGGGACGCGTCGCGGCATGGCGACCGAGGCCAGCCGGGTCATGTTCTGGGCATCGAGGACCAGCAGTTCGGAGGCTTCCTCCAGGCCGTGTGACACCATCGACAGCAGATAGCCGGCGTCCTCCTGCCCGGCGGCGTCCTGCGCGGGCGCGAAGACCGCCTCACCCGGCGCGGCGCCGGCGGGCGTGTCGTAGGACGTCGAGGTGCCCGCGACGGTGTCGTACTTGACGATGGCGCTGTCGGTGACGGTGTAGAGGTAGCGGCTGTGCCGGCCGGTCAGTTCGTCGTTGAGGGTGGGCAGCTCCACACCGCGGTCGTCCAGGGCCTGCTCACGGACCGTGCCCGTGGCGGGGTCCAGAGTCCAGCGGTGAACGGTCCCCACCTGGAACTCGCCCATTCGGGGGCCGGCCGCCCGTGGTTCGTCGACATGGCCGCCCATCGCCTGCCACATCGTGTGGAACGCCTTGCGCGAGTAGCGCACCGCCTCCAGTACGACCCGTCCGGCCGCGTCTTCGTGGGCGTTGCCGACGTGGAAGACGTAACAGGGATCGATGTCGAACCAGCGCACCTGACCTGCCTGGTCACGGCGCATCAGCCCCAGCCGGGCGCCGTGAGCGTCGTCCCACCGTGCCGGCATGCTGTTGTTCCCGAACAGCGCCGGGTCGAAGACGAGGGGAAGGTCCAGCCAGATGACGTAGTTCTCGGTGATGGCGAGGTCATGCATCATGATGCCCGCCGGAACCGAGATCTCCCGGGTCTCCACCAGTTCGCCCGCGGCCGACAGCCGGTGGTACGTGACGTACGGAGGCATGACGGGGCTGTAGCCGAAGAAGAGGAGTTCGCCGGTGACCGGGTCCTCCTTGGGGTGGGCGGTCATGGCGGTGGTCAGCCGTCCGCCGAAGTCGCAGGGCCCGACTGTTTCCAGCTCGGGGGTGAACTCGTAGGGCAGGCCGGATTCGACGAGGGCGAGGAGCTTGCCGGCATGCGAGATGACACTGGTGTTGGCGGTCACCGCGCTGAGATCGGGCCTTCCGTCCGCGCGCAGGAAGGGCGACCCGGCGAACCTGTTCGTACGCACCCATCGGTTGCGGTACCACTCGGCGCGGCCGCCTCGGAGCCGCACGCCGTGCAGCATTCCGTGGCCGGTGAACACATGGCCTGAGTCGTCCCCGGGGCGGGGGTTGGGGCCGGTGCGTACATAGCGGCCGTTGAGGTCCGGCGGCAGAATACCGGTGACCTCCAGGTCGAGCCCGTCGATCTCGTCCGGCACCGGTGAGTAGTGCCCGACGTGGATGTGGCGGTCCTGCCTTTCCACGGCCTCTTGCGGAGTGCTGGACATGGTGCCCCTTAGCGGCGAGGAGTCGGATGAGACGGATCCAGGAGCACTGAGCGGGGGTCCGCGAACCCGGTTACGGGCGGCTCGTTCCCCGGCTCCCCCGCAGGAGAGGGCTGATCTTGTCGATGCGGAGGTCGGCTGGATGCAATGGTCTGTGTATTCATTGTTCCCATGCAGTAAAACTTGCGTCAAGGGGTCTGCTTCCTGACGTCCCACGGTCGCGCCGGGGTACCGCGCCCCGGGCTCCTCCGCCCTCCGGGAACGGCGAGGACGCTCACGTACCATCGGCCCTGCGGCCGCTCCCCGCCGCAGTCTCGTCCGTAGGAGAAGGCGCGCATGTTGGTCGGACAGTGGCTCGGCTTGCTCGACGGAGCCCAGGACCTCGGCCCGCAGTCCGCACGGGTGCTCCGGTTCCTCAGTCGTGAGCCGCAGCTGGCCGCATACGCTTCGGCGCGGGAGATCGCCGAGCGCGCGGGCGTCAACACCTCCACGGTCGTCAGGACCGCCCAACAGCTCGGATTCGAAGGATGGCCGGCGCTCCGCCGCCAGCTGCGCGGCCACTACATCGCGTCGATGGCCAGCGGCGAGGTGGACGGACCGCCGGCCGGTGCGGCCGACGTGGACGAGGCGGCCGCCGCGCTCCGCCAGGACGCGGTCAACATTCAGGTGCTCATCACCGACGACACCACCGCGGCGATCCGGAGAATGGCGACGGCAATCGACGCCGCCCGCCGCACTCTGATCATCGGATCAGGACTCGCGGAGACACCGGCCGGCGTTCTGGGACATCTGGGCGCCGTCACGGGTCGTGACATGCGCGTGGCGTCCGGTTCCGCGCTTGCCCTGAGCGCTCAGGTGTCGCTGCTGGGCGACGGCGACTGTCTCCTGATGGTCAATGTGTGGCGTCTGCTGCGCGTCATGCCTCCCTTGGCCGAACTCGCCAAGGAACGTGGTGCGACGGTCTGTGTCATCACCGATCTGCACGCGTCCCCGTTGGCAGCCGTCGCCGACCACGTCGTCGTCGCGCCGATCGAGAGCGGCCGGCCCACTCCGTCGCTGACCGCGATGGTCGCGGTGGCCCAGGCGGTCATCGCCGCACTGCCCGTCACCCCGGAGGCTGTGCGGGCGGTGGGGCGCGTCGAACAACTCTGGCAGAGACTCGGCCTCATGGACGACAACGCGTGATGCGGCAGAGGCCCCGGCACCACCCGCCGGGCCCGTGGACACGCGACCGCTGATCGGAACCAGCTCTGAACGGAAGGCGCGCTGAACAGAACGGTCTGCGCCTGGGACCCACCCACCGCAACCTTTTTCGCTGATGATCCCGCGACCGTCGCCTGGTGTGCTTGGGAAATCGGTTCACCACGTCGCAAGGTGGGTTCCCCCATGCCGTCACAGCGCATTCGCCTCCGTGGAGGCAGACCGCCATCACCATGGATCCGTGGCACGGCACTCCACCCTCCACGGACAGCCTGACCGAGAAGATCGCCTTCGTCCCACGTCCTGGTCGACGGCCGATTCGACAGACGTGTCAGCCCACCCGTCCGGCGTGGAATCCCCACAGTTCCCTACCGCCGGCACCAGCCCGTGAACGTCCTTCAGCCAGCGGGCGCCAGACATCTGGACACGACGGGCACGCCCCACCAGAAGGCAGCCGCTCCGTGCCCACACCCCCCGTGCGATGTGCGCCGCACCGGCGCTCCCAGCATCGCCGACGCCTTCCGAACGTGAACGCGGCACGCACCGACGTGTCAGCGTCGACTTCCCACCCGTGGCACGACTGGCCATGAACACCAGCGGCGTGCCGGAAGAGGATTGCCACCGTGACCACTCCGCTTCACCAGTCACCGCACCCCCTGACCTTCGTGGCCCGGAGCGGCAGCGACGCTCCCCCGCGTGAGGGAGAAGTGGCCTACCACATCGAAGTGATGGGCCTGGGCGGATTCCAGAAGGAGGGCCTCGCCCGAGACGTCCACAGCGACCGGACCTGGCGCCTGGTGTGCGACGAAGGCGCCTATCTGAACGGCGCGAACATGGCACCGGCACCGCTCGCGTACTGGGTGGGCGGCCTGCACGGGGACATCGTGGCCCGCATCGTCGAGACGGCCCAAGAGGCCGGCCTGGTGATCGGAGACCTCGACGTCAACGTCACGCAGGGCTTCGCCGTCAAGGGTTCGTTCTCCAAAGGAGAGGCGGTCGCCCAGGTCTACCACATGACCTGTGACATCGATCTGACGTGCGAGCAGGACGAGGCCACAGTGAACAGGATGGTCGAGGTGGCCCTCTCCCGCTCCTCCGCCGTCGCCGCCGTAGCCGGTGCCCACGAAGGTCTGTTCTCCCTGACGACCAACGGAAGAGCGACGCCCGTCGACCTCCCGGTGTCCTCGGAGCTCTTGGCCGACCCCTTCCTCCAGCACTCGCAGCAGCCCGAACCGGCCGAGGCGCGCCCGGAGGCGGTGCCTGTCGGGCACCCCGTGGGCGACAAGCCGCCCGTCATGCTGACCGACGACAACGACGGCACGGTGAGCTGGCGCATCCGGACCAACGGCGGCCTGAACCCGGCCACAGGACTGATCGTCTCGCACGTCTGGTTCTCGGAGAAGTCTCCCACCTGGACGCTGCTCAGCGACCCGGCCAACGAGGCGGCGCCCGCCCCGCTCGTGCACTTCGCCATCGGCACGGCCTTCTGCTTCCACACCCAACTGTGCCGCTACGTCAGTATCCGTCGGCTCCCGGTTGACGCCCCCCGCCTCGCCCAGCTGAGCCGCTTCCCGGCATCCGGCTTCAAGCCGCTGGACTCAGGCCTGTTCCTGCACGGCCAGCTGTCGGAGGAGGACGCCACGAAGCTGATGTCCGCCGCGGCGAACACCTGCTACGCCCACCGGGCCCTCACCGTCGAGGTCGAACAGCGCGTCACCGTCACCCACAAAATGCCTGGCTGAAAGACGCCGGTTCCGCTCCCGTGAGGGGCCTGCCTCGCGCCTTCCCGGGGCTCCTCATCCACGACGGGCCTGTTGGATATATATGACGAACACGCTCGTCGTTGACGGTGCATAACCCTGTCTACGACGTCGTGACCGTAGTGTTTCGGGACTGGCACCGCTCGTCGTCGAGATGTGGCGGACGAGTTCATTCGGATGCGGGCCCGAACGTGGACGAACAGAGCAGTGAGCCTCTTTCATCCTGGATTCGGCGCGGTTTCTCAAGCGCTTCTGACCTGCGGCGATGCTCTTGATCTTCGCTCTCGGAACCACAGGATGAAAGACGTTCAGTGAGCCTCTTTCATCCTGAATAGCTGCAGGTCAGCAGCGTATGTATGGCCTGGACGATGGTGCCGATGCGGCTGGTGGAGCATCGGGCCCGCCGGAGCAGCCGTCAGGACTTCAAATTGGGCGAAGGCGCGTTCGCCAGGTGCCCTCAGTCGGGCGTGGTCGTGAGGAACATCGAGCATGGCAGGATACGGAACCACCAGGGCCCCTTCTGTCGCCAGCGTGTTGAATGGAATCACCACGCCAACGACCAGGGGCCCTGCCTCGTCACCACCCCCGCTGACCAGCCCATTTCACCCTCCAGCACAGGATGAAAGAGGCTCAGTGAGCTTCTTCGACTTGGCCTCGGTCGGGAACCGCCAGGATGGACTGACCTGCGCAGATTCTTCAAACGTGTCACTCGATCGTGGGCGACTTGAAGAAGCTCACTGAGCCTTTTCAGCGTTGCCTCTCCAGGGTGAGGACCGCAGCAGCGATCAGGGTGAGGCGTGTTGGGCTGCAGCGGGCGCGTCGAAAGATCCGCCAGGACTTCAGGCGGGCGACTCCGCGTTCGACGGGTGCCCGGGCGGCGGACAGGGCTCGGTTGACCGTCCGCTCGGTGGGTGTGAGTTCGCCGTTGGGCGGGCGGCGCTTCGCGGTGGTGACCCAGTCCCCTGCACCGATGTAGGCCATGTCCGCGAGGATCGGGACGCCCTGGCGTTCACAGATCCGGATGATCTTGTGGGTTCGGGCGGCTGTCAGGTCGTGGGTTCGGCCCGGCAGTGCCGGCGACAGCCAGAGGATCCTACCGGTGGGGTTGGTGACGACCTGCACGTTCACGCCGTGCCGCTTGTGCTTGGAGGAGTAGTCGGCCCGTCCGTCACCGACCCGGTCGCACTCGGCGAGGGTGCCGTCCACGAGGACGTAGTCGGGGTCCGTCTCCCTCAGCGCCTTCAGCAGTCCTGGCGCCTTGTCCGCCAGGTGCCGGACGACGGCGGTGACGTAGGCAGTCGTCCAGCACCTCTCCGGCCGGGCGCCCGGCCTCCTGCGGGTCCTACGCGAAACCGACCCCGACCATGTCCTGCTCGACGGGACGCTCCCCGAGTGCGACCGCGTCGGCGACAGCCGGGCCGACTTCTCACAAATGC
>NZ_JBEZNQ010000079.1:0-33812 GCF_040653315.1 Streptomyces sp. NPDC047981
GCCGGCGGCCCCCGCCGGCCTGGCCGCGCGCACGATGCGCACGGCGGCCGTGAGCGGGCTGATCGCGGCGGCGTTGTCCCTGCTGATCGTCGCGGGAGGCTTCACCCTCCAGCTCGTCTACCGCGACTTCTACACCTGCGCCGACGACGCCCTGACCAAGTCGGGCCAGCTGGCCTGCAACGAGCTGCTGCCTGAGCCGCTGCGGGAGGTCATCGGCGTCCGGGAGTAGCGGCTACTGAGCGTCGCCCTCCGGCGGGGCGGGCGGCGCGACCGGCGGCATGGACGGCGGCGTGGACGGCGGGGCGGTCGAGGTCGGAGGCGGGGTCGGGGTCGCCGCGGCGGACGGCGGGGTCGGCAGGGGCGCATTCGGCAGGACCGGGTTCGGCAAGGCCGGTTCCCAGGCCGCCGGGAGGAAGTCGTACGACTCGAATCCGCCGTCGTCGTCGTAGCTGTCGTCGTCGTAGCTGTCGCCCTCGCCCCCTCCGCCTCCGCCCTCTCCGCCCGCTTCGCCGTCGTCCTCGTCCGAGGGCGCACCGACGGCGAGCGGCACCGGGGCGGCCTGGGCCAGGGACGGCGCCCGGACCGCCGGCTGCGGCTCCGCCCAGGTCTCCGCCCACGCCCCCGCCCTCACGTCCGGCGCCGGATTCGTCCCGCGCAGGCCCCAGGCCCGTACGCCCAGCGCCACCGGCACCCCCACCGCCGCGCACCACAGCACCGCCGCCGCCCCGGCCTGCCACCACACCGGGCCGAAGGCCGCGAGCCGACCCGCACCGAGGGGGCCTCCGGCAGCGCCCGCGAGCAGGGCCGTCACCGCCCCGCAGGCCCAGGCGCCGATCATGGCCGTCAGCGCCGCCTCCCGGGCAGTCCAGGACCGTGCCGACCGGCCCACGCCCGCGCCGAGGACCACCGCGGCCACGCAGGGGACCGCCAGGGCGGCCCAGTGCGCCCAGCTCCCCGGCCCCTCGCCGGGCAGCGCGGCGAGCAGCGGGAAGGGCGGGACGGCCGGGTCGCCGCTGAGGCCCAGCGGGGTCGCCGAGGCGCCCGTACCGAGCGCCAACCCGGGCCCGAGGCCGTACGAGGTCCCCCACAGCGCCGCGTTCGGCACCAGCGCGAGCGCCAGGAGCAGGACGGACAGGCGCCCCGACCACTCCCCCGCGAGGCCGGCGAAGGACTCCTGCGCGGCGCCCGCGTGCCAGACCAGCGACGCCCCGAACACGGCGGCCCCGCCGGCCGGCAGGACCACCAGGGCGGGCGCCACGGAGCGCAGGGCCACGGCCGCGTGCTCCTGGCGCGGGAGGGGCCGGCCGGCCGCCGTCCAGGCGCCGAGCGCGGCGAAGGCGCCCACCGTCAGGGGCAGCCACAGTCCGGCGCTCAGCAGGTCGGCGGGGAGCGAACCGCTCGCCGAGTAGAGCACCACCCCGGCCGCGACCAGCAGGTACCCGCCGCACACGGCCGTCACGGCCGCCACCGAGGCCGCCCGCTCCTCCGGGTACGGCTCCAGGATGGACCGCGCGGTCCGGTGCACGAGCCAGGCGGGCAGCGCCATGAGCAGGAGTGGGGTGACCCCGAGCGGCGCGGGCAGGCCGGAGACGGTGTCCGTGCGGATCAGGTCGACGCCGTGGGCGAGCAGCCAGAGACCGGCGGCCGTGTGCAGGGCCTCGCCCGGACCGCTGTCGGGGTACGGCGAGCTGATCCAGGCCGCCGTCACCAGGACCGCGAGGGCTCCGAGCCCGAGCCCCGCCGCGACCCCGCCGCGCACGAACGCGGTCGCGAGGGCGGCGGACCGGCCGCCCTGGACCAGGGACTCGGCCGGCGGCGCGGCGGTGTGCTCGGTCAGGTGGGTCACGCGCCCATGCTCCCAACGACACGCGCTTTTCTCGCGTAACAGGCAAAACGCCGTTGTGTCGCTCAAGATACTTTTATGTACTTTTCCGCCCGGAGCTGCCCTGCGGGAGGTCGTCGCCGATGAACCGGAGCATGCCCACCCCCAAGGAGCTGCGCAGACTGCGCGAGGCCAGGGGATTGAGCGAGGACCAGGTCGCGGAGGCCATGGGGGTCACCCGGGCCACCGTCCGGTCCTGGGAAACCGGCCGCACCACACCCCGTGGGCGGAAGCAGGAGGCGTACGCGAAGCTCATCGGCGCCCACGAGGACCAGGGCGCGCCGGCCCCCGCACCGGCGCCCGCACCCACGTCCACGCCCTCCACCGAGCCCCCCGCGCCGCCCTCCGCCCTCTCCACGCCGCCGCCCCACACCCGCCCGAGGGCCGCGGCCAAGCGCGCCGCGAAGCCGCCCAAGGCCCCGGCGGCGGCCACGCCCGGCACCGGCGGCGGTCAGCGGGCTCCGCGAGCCGTACGGACCGGCTGGGCGGCCTCCGCCCAGCAGCCCTTGGAGAGGCTGAAACCCGTGGACACCACGCCCCCGGCCACGCCTTCGGGGCCCCCGGCCGCGCCCCCGGCCCCCGCGGAGCCCCCGGCCGCCGCGGCCCCCGACGAGCCCTCGCTCACCCCGGAAGAGGCCTTCGACGCCCTCTACGCGCACGCGGCGCCCGGTCTCGTCCACCAGACCTACCTGCTCACCGGCCGCCGCCGGCTCTCCCGGGAGTCCGTGGAGCACGCCTTCCACCTCGCCTGGCAGCACTGGCCGGAGGTCGCGGTCGACCGGGATCCGGTCAGCTGGGTGCGGGCGGCGGCGTACGAGTACGCGCTCTCCCCCTGGCACCGGCTGCGCCGCAGCCACAAGCACCCCGACGCCCCGCCCACCGAGGCCGGGCGGCGGAACCTGCTCGGGGCGCTGCTCGAACTGCCGCCCCCGTACCGCCGTACCGTCCTGCTCTACGACGGGCTCGGTCTCGACCTGCCCGAAACGGCCGCCGAGACCGAGGCGAGCACCCCCGCCGCCGCGAACCGGCTCCTGCACGCCCGTACCGTCATCGGGCAGCGCGTCCCCGAGCTGGCCGACCCCGACGCCCTCCACCGGCGCCTGGGCGCGCTGGTCGCGGAGGCGCCGACGGCGACGCTCACGGAGGCCCGGAGTGTACGGACGGGCAGCGAGCGGCAGGCGCGGATGTGGACGCGCGGGGTGCTCGCCGTGACGGCGGCGCTCATCGGGATCACGGCCTTCACGGCCGCGACCGCGCCGACGCAGTACCTGCCGGTGAACCACCCCGGCGAGACGGTCAACGGTGTGCCGGTGCGCGGTGGCTCGCAGAAGCTCACCCCGGAGGACGTGGAGCTGCGCGACAGCCTCCGCTCCCGGCCCCACCACGGCCCGGAGCGGCTGATCCCCGAGACCCAGTAGAGGAGCAGGAGCGCGCGGGAGCAGGAGCGCGAACGCGAGCGGGCCCCGCCCCCTGCCCGGTTTCCCGGGAGGGGGCGGGGCCCACCTGTGCGGTTGAGGCGCTGCCTCAGTCGCTGGTTCAGCCCGCGAGGATCGCGCGCGCCAGCTTGGCGGTCTCGGTCGGCGTCTTGCCGACCTTGACGCCGGCGGCCTCGAGGGCCTCCTTCTTCGCCTGGGCGGTGCCGGAGGAGCCGGAGACGATGGCGCCGGCGTGGCCCATGGTCTTGCCCTCGGGCGCGGTGAAGCCCGCGACGTAGCCGACGACCGGCTTGGTGACGTTCTTCGCGATGAAGTCCGCCGCACGCTCCTCGGCGTCGCCGCCGATCTCGCCGATCATGACGATCAGGTCGGTGTCGGGGTCGGCCTCGAACGCCGCGAGGGCGTCGATGTGCGTGGTGCCGATGACCGGGTCGCCACCGATGCCGACGGCGGACGAGAAGCCGATGTCACGGAGCTCGTACATCATCTGGTACGTCAGCGTGCCGGACTTCGAGACCAGGCCGATGCGGCCCGGCTTCGTGATGTCGCCCGGGATGATGCCGGCGTTGGACTGGCCCGGGGTGATGAGACCGGGGCAGTTCGGGCCGATGATGCGGGTCTTGTTGCCCTTCGACTGCGCGTACGCCCAGAAGGCGGCGGAGTCGTGGACGGCGATGCCCTCGGTGATGACGACGGCGAGCGGGATCTCGGCGTCGATCGCCTCGACCACGGCGGCCTTGGCGAAGGCCGGCGGGACGAAGAGGACGGAGACGTTGGCGCCCGTCTTCTCCATCGCCTCGGCGACGGAGCCGAAGACCGGGACCTCGGTGCCGTCGAAGTCGACGGTCGTGCCGGCCTTGCGGGGGTTCACGCCACCGACGATGTTGGTGCCGTCACCCAGCATGAGCTTGGTGTGCTTCATGCCCGTGGCACCGGTCATGCCCTGGACGATGACCTTGCTGTCCTTGGTGAGGAAGATAGCCATGGTGTGCTTGACCTCGTCCCTTTACTTCGCAGCCGCGAGCTCGGCGGCCTTGTCGGCCGCGCCGTCCATGGTGTCCACACGCTGCACGAGCGGGTGGTTCGCGTCCGACAGGATCTTGCGACCCAGCTCCGCGTTGTTGCCGTCGAGGCGCACGACCAGCGGCTTGGTGACCTCTTCGCCCTTGGAGGCGAGGAGCTCCAGAGCCTGGACGATGCCGTTGGCGACCTCGTCACAGGCGGTGATGCCACCGAAGACGTTGACGAACACGGACTTGACGTCCGGGTCGCCCAGGATGATCTCCAGGCCGTTCGCCATGACCTCGGCGGAGGCGCCGCCGCCGATGTCGAGGAAGTTGGCCGGCTTCACGCCGCCGTGGTTCTCACCGGCGTACGCGACGACGTCCAGGGTCGACATGACCAGGCCGGCGCCGTTGCCGATGATGCCGACCTCGCCGTCCAGCTTGACGTAGTTGAGGCCCTTGGCCTTGGCCGCAGCCTCGAGCGGGTTGGCTGCGTCCTTGTCCTCGAGCGCCTCGTGCTCGGGCTGACGGAAGTCGGCGTTGGCGTCCAGGGAGACCTTGCCGTCAAGCGCCAGGATCCGGCCGTCCTTGGTCTTCACCAGCGGGTTGACCTCGACGAGGAGCGCGTCCTCGGCGACGAAGGTCTTCCACAGGGTGACCAGGGCCTCGGCGACACCCTCGGCCACGTCGGCCGGGAACTGCGCCTGGGCCACGATCTCGCGGGCCTTCTCGATGTCGACGCCGTCGACGGCGTTGACCGGGACCTTCGCGAGGGCCTCGGGGGTCTTCTCCGCGACCTCCTCGATGTCCATGCCGCCCTGCACCGACGCCATCGCGAGGAAGGTGCGGTTGGTGCGGTCGAGGAGGTACGAGACGTAGTACTCCGCCTCGATCTCCGGGGACAGCTCGGCGATCATCACCTTGTGGACCGTGTGGCCCTTGATGTCCATGCCGAGGATGTCCGTCGCGCGGGCGACGGCCTCGTCCGGGTCGGCCGCCAGCTTGACGCCGCCGGCCTTGCCGCGGCCGCCGACCTTCACCTGGGCCTTGACGACGGACTTGCCGCCGAGGCGCTCGGTCGCGGCGCGCGCGGCCTCAGGCGTGTCGATGACTTCACCGGCCAGCACCGGTACTCCGTGCTTGGCGAAGAGGTCCCTCGCCTGGTACTCGAACAGGTCCACGCGCGTCCGTCCCTTTTCTGATCATCGCGGTTCGTTGTCTGCGTGGGCGTGCCGCGGAGGGCAACGTGACTGCGCTGTCACAAGGGAGGCGTACACGGTGTCCGTGGACGCGGCATGTCCGTCCCGCAGGTTATCCCCGCAGGACGTTGGTCCCTAAATCGCAGGTCACACCGGAGCGGTGATACGGGTCACAGATCGTAGGGGTTCGGGGGCGGTCCGTGGAGTACGCGGCTGGTGGCGCCGATGCCCCCGGCACAGGTGGGAACGGGGCTCCGAGGGCCTCACGACCCGCCCGGCCCAGATGTGAGCGACCGGACGGCCGAGGTGTGATATGAGCCTCAGTCCGCCCGGACACGTCCGCTCGGGTGGTGCCGGGGCTGCGGATTCCTGACCGGCGGGGCTACGGATTCCGCACCCCCCGGTCCGCGTCCGGCACGGGCAGCGGGCGCTTCTCGATCGCGGCGGCCATCACCTCGGGGAAGAGGTCCGGGGTGCAGGCGAAGGCCGGCGCCCCGAGCGCCGCGAGCGCGGCCGCGTGCTCCCGGTCGTAGGCGGGGGCGCCCTCGTCGGAGAGCGCGAGCAGGGCGACGAACTGCACCCCGGAGGCCTTCATCGCAGCGACCCGCTTCAGCATCTCGTCGCGGATGCCCCCTTCGTAGAGGTCGCTGATGAGGACGACGACGGTCTCGGCGGGCCGGGTGATCTGCGACTGGCAGTACGCGAGGGCGCGGTTGATGTCCGTGCCGCCGCCGAGCTGGGTGCCGAAGAGGACGTCGACGGGGTCGTCGAGCTGGTCGGTGAGGTCGACGACGGCGGTGTCGAAGACGACGAGCCGGGTGTTGATCGCCCGCATGGAGGCGAGGACCGCGCCGAACACGGAGGCGTAGACGACGGAGGCCGCCATGGAGCCGGACTGGTCGATGCAGAGGACGACGTCCTTCTTCACCGACTGGGCGGCGCGGCCGTAGCCGATGAGGCGCTCCGGGACGACCGTGCGGTACTCGGGCAGGTAGTTCTTGAGGTTGGCCCGGATGGTCCGGTCCCAGTCGATGTCCCGGTGGCGGGGGCGGTTGATCCGGGCGGAGCGGTCGAGCGCGCCGGTGAGCGTGGCCCGGGTGCGGGTGGCGAGACGCTTCTCCAGGTCGTCGACGACCTTGCGGACGACCGCGCGGGCGGTCTCCTTGGTGGTCTCGGGCATGACCTTGTTGAGAGAGAGGAGCGTGCCGACGAGATGAACGTCGGCCTCGACGGCCTCCAGCATCTCGGGCTCCAGGAGCAGGGTGGAGAGCCCCAGGCGATCGATGGCGTCGCGCTGCATGACCTGGACGACGGAGCTGGGGAAGTACGTCCTGATGTCGCCGAGCCAGCGGGCCACGGAGGGTGCGGAGGCGCCGAGCCCGGCGGACCTGTCTCGCCCGGCGCGGGTGTCGGCCCGCCCGTCGCCCCGTCCGTAGAGCGCGGTCAGGGCTCCGTCCATGGCGGCGTCGGTGCCGGTGAGGGCGTGGCCGGTGCCGTCGGCGTCGCCGCCGCCGAGGACCATGCGCCAGCGTCGCAGCCGTTCGTCGTGCCCGGCTCCGGTACCGGCCGGGTGTCCGGCTCCGGTACCGGCCGTGTGCCCGGCTCCGGTCACGGCCGTGTGCCCGGCTCCGGTCACGGCCGTGTGCCCGGCTCCGGTACCGGCCGGGCTGCCGGTCGTCGTCGCGGTCATCGGTCCACCCCCACGAGGTCGGTCTCTCCCAGGATCAGTTCGAGCACGGGCAGGACTCCGTCGGCCCGTTCCTCGTCGAGCGTGGCGGCGAAGCCGGGTGCCACGGCGTCCGTACGGCGCGCGGCGGAGGCGGACGGGCCGCGGGCGACCAGTTCGCCGAGGGTGCGGCGCACTCCTGGTTCGTACGCCGAGAAGGTGCGGCGCAGGAGCGGCAGGACGTCGGTGAAGGCGTCCGCCGGCACGCCGGTCAGCCAGGTGTCGACGAGGGCGAGCAGCCGTTCGTCGTGGACGAGGAGCATGCCTCCGCCGGAGGCGCCGCCGACGAACCCCTCGACCCAGGCGGCGGCGTCGGCGGGCGGTGTGCCGGGCGACAGAGCGAGGCCCATGAGCCGCGCGGCCTCGCCCTCGTCGAGCCCGCCGTCGTCGAGGAGGAGCCGGGCGGCCCTGCCCCGGATGGTGCCGGGCACGCTGTCGCGGGCGGCGAGCCCACGCAGGACGCCGGTCCACCGGCCGGCGGTGCCCGTGCTGTCGGGGAGCAGCGGGAGCGCGCCGTGGACGGCGTCGAGATGGCCGCGCATCTCGGTGGCGGCGTCGGTGTCGAGGCCGGTGCAGGCGGGTGGCAGGCCGACGCAGATCCGCTCGGCGAGACCGGCCGCGACCTCGCCGAGCGCGGCGGTGTCGGTGGCACGGACGTCTCCGTAGCGCAGTGAGCGGGCCAGCGCGGGCAGCGCCTGGGCCAGGTGGGCCACGTCGGTGTCGAGCGCGGCGCGGTCGGCGAGGGCGGTCATGACGACGGGGAGGGCGGCGCCGAGTCCGGCGAGCAGGCACTGCTCGGCGAGCGCGGTGACGTCGGCGAGCGCGGTCGCCTCCTGGGCGCGGGCCTCCGCCTTGGCGACGGCGGCGGACTCGACGGTGGTGCCCCAGACCCCGGCTTCGGCGACTCTGACGTGCAGTTCGGGCTGCCAGCGCAGCTGCCAGGTCTCGCGGAAGGTGCCGGTGCTGCCACGTCCCGCGACGGGCGTGCCCCAGGTGACGGAGAGCAGGCGCAGGCGGTGGAGGAGGCGGCTGCGGGCGGCGTCGTTCTCCTTGCGCAGGTCGAGTTCGAGCTCCCGCTCCTGGGCCTCCGGCTTGAGGCGCAGGCTCTTCTGGAGCCGGGCGAGGTCGCGTTGGAGGGGTACGGCGGGGGCTGCGTCGGGGACCTCGCCGAGGACGTCGCCGACGACGAGACGGTCGCGCACGAGGTCGAGCGGTACGTCGGAGCCGTCGCACATCACGGCGCGGACGGCGTCGGTGGTCTCGCCGAGCCCGGCCAGCGGGCGGCCGCGCATGGCCGCGAGGGTCTCGGCGAGGCGGACGGCCTCGATGACGTGGGCGGAGGAGACGAAGGTGTCCTCCGCCCTGAGGAGGCCGGCGACCTTGGTCATCCAGCGCTCGATCGGGCGGTCGGGGGCGGCGAACAGGTGGCCGTACCAGCCGGGTGAGTCGATGCCGGCGCCGTAGCCGGAGCGGCGGGCGAGGCGGCGGTGGGTCCAGGGCACCCACGTCATCTCGGTCCTCACCTTGGGCAGCCCCTTGAGCAGGGCGCGGTCGGCGGTGGCGGTCGTCGCGCGGGTCAGCGCGGGCACGTGCCAGGCGCCGCAGACGACGGCCACCTCGTCGTCGCCGAACTCCTTGCGCGCGGCACGGATCTGCAGCCGCATGTACGCCTCGCGGACCAGGTCGCGGGCGTGGCCGCCGTGGCCGTGGGTCTCGCGCAGGGCGCCCATGGCCTCGGCGAGGGCCTCGAAGGGGGCGAGGGGGTCGGCGGCGCCGCGCAGCTCGACCGCGTCCTCCCACCAGCGCTCGGGGTCGTCGTGACCGGCGGCCCGGGCGAGTTCGGCGAGCGGGTCGACGCGCGCGTCCTGGTCCGCCTCGTCCCCCTCGCCGTCGCCCCAGGTGGGGTCGGTGGCGGCGAGGGTGTGGGCGGCGGGCAGGTCGATGAAGCGGACGGCGGCGCCGTGGGCGAGGGCCCAGCGGATCGCCACCCACTCGGGCGAGAACGCGGCGAAGGGCCAGAACGCGGCGCGCCCGGGGTCGTCCACGGCGTGCGCGAGCAGCGCGACCGGCGGCCGCATCGTGTCGTCCCCGGCGAGCGCGAGGATCCCGTCGGCCTCGGGCGGTCCCTCGATCAGCACGGCGGCCGGCCGGCGTGTCTCCAGTGCCCCGAGCACGGCCCGCGCGGACCCGGGGCCGTGGTGCCGCACCCCGAGGAGCAGGGGCCCCGACGTCATGCGCTCACCTCGCGGCAGGCGCGGTAGAAGTCCTTCCAGCCGTCTCTTTCCCGGACGACCGTCTCCAGGTACTCCTGCCAGATGACGCGGTCCGCCGCCGGGTCGCGGACGACCGCGCCGAGGATGCCGGCGGCGACGTCGGCGGAGCGCAGGACGCCGTCGCCGAAGTGGGCGGAGAGCGCGAGGCCGCCGGTGACGACGGAGATCGCCTCGGCCGTGGACAGCGTCCCCGAAGGGGACTTGAGCTTCGTGCGGCCGTCGGTGGTCACCCCGTCGCGCAGTTCGCGGAAGACGGTGACGACCCGTCGGATCTCCTCGACGCCCTCGGGCACGGCGGGCAGGTCGAGCGAGCGGCCGATCTGGTCGACGCGGCGCGCCACGATGTCGACCTCCGCCTCGGGTGTGGCGGGCAGCGGCAGCACGACCGTGTTGAAGCGGCGGCGCAGCGCGCTGGAGAGGTCGTTGACCCCGCGGTCGCGGTCGTTGGCGGTGGCGATGAGGTTGAAGCCCCGGACCGCCTGGACCTCCTGCCCGAGCTCCGGCACCGGCAGGGTCTTCTCGGACAGGATCGTGATGAGCGTGTCCTGCACGTCGGCGGGGATGCGGGTGAGTTCCTCGACGCGGGCGGTCAGCCCCTCGGACATGGCGCGCATGACGGGGCTGGGCACGAGCGCGTCCCGGCTGGGGCCGTGGGCGAGCAGCCGGGCGTAGTTCCAGCCGTAGCGGATCGCTTCCTCGGGCGTCCCGGCGGTGCCCTGCACGAGCAGGGTCGAGTCGCCGCTGACGGCGGCGGCGAGGTGTTCGGACACCCAGGTCTTGGCGGTGCCGGGGACGCCGAGCAGCAGCAGCGCCCGGTCGGTGGCGAGCGTGGTGACGGCGACCTCGACGATCCGGCGCGGGCCGACGTACTTCGGTGTGATCACCGTGCCGTCGGGGAGCGTCCCGCCGAGGAGATAGGTGGCGACGGCCCACGGCGACAGCTGCCAGCGGGCGGGCCGCGGCCGGTCGTCGGCGGCGGCGAGCGCCTTGAGTTCGTCGGCGAAGGCGTGTTCGGCGTGCGGCCGCAGGGCCTCGGATCCGAGGTCCGCGACGGGCGGCTCGGCGCCCGTCGCGGTGTCGGTTCCGGCACCGGGGACGGCGCTCGCGATGGTTTCGGACACGGTCATGGATCCCCCTCCAGATCGTTCGACCTGATGTGGGATCCACCGTGCACCATGCCACTGACAGTCGGTCGTCGCCGCAGGTCAGCGGCGAACTCCCCCGATGTGTACGGGTGTCAGCCGGCGATCGGGGAGACCGCGACGCAGCCGCCGGCCATCGCGTCCTGGCCCTTGGCCTCCTTGATGACCTTGCCCTCGTGGATGACCTTGCAGGTGAGGTCCGACGGGTCGAGCGCGATCGGCATGACGGCCGGCGGCATGATGCCCTTCAGCGTCACGGTCTTCTTCCACGGCGTGGTCGGCTTCGACTCCTTCTCCAGCTTCGGCTCCATGGCCGTGCCGCTGCCGCCGTGGTAGTCGATCGACTCGATGCCCTTGCCGGTGACCTCGTAGGTGACCTCGTAGGTCTCGTTGACGGCCTTGTCGACCTGGTCGGCGGCCTTGTCCGCGGCCGCGCAGGCGCCGAGGCCGAACGCCAGGCCGGTGACGGCGAGCGTCGTGACGGCGGTGCGGATGGTGCGGTTCATCGGTGGTTCCCCCAGCGGAGTCTGTGATCGGGCCACGGCAGACAATCGTAAAGAGCAGGCAAAGTCAAATGGTTCGGGCGCGGTCGTGTCCCGGTCGGCCGTATCTCGGCCAGGGGCGGAAAGGGCAGGTCAGATCCGTTGTCAGTGGCGCCCCCTACCGTCGGGGGCATGGACACACAGGGGGTGCGCTGGACGGCGGATCAGGTGCTGGCACTGGCTCCTGACGACGCCTCGCGCAAAGCGGGAAGCAAGCTCGGCACGGCCGGACCGTGGTCCGGTACGGGCACGGGCGGCGAGGGGGCCGTCTGGGGGCTGTGCCGGGGCAGCGGCAGCAAGCCGTACCGCACGGTCGTCGACACCACGGGCCCGGCGTACGCGTGCAGTTGCCCCAGCCGGAAGTTCCCGTGCAAGCACGCGCTCGGGCTCCTGCTGCTCTGGGCGGGGGACGCGGACGCCTTCACTCCGGGCGCCGACGTGCCCGACTGGGCGGAGACGTGGCTGACGGGCCGGCGCGAGCGCGCCGCCGCCCGCACACGCGGCGCGGAGGGGGCGGGACCGGCCGCCACCGCCGACCCCGAGGCCGCACGGCGCAGGGCGGAGCGGCGCGCGGCCCGGATCACCTCGGGCGCCGAGGAGTTGGAGCAGCGCCTGGCCGACCTGCTGCGCGGCGGCCTGGCCTCGGCCGAGCAGGCGGGGTACGCCCTCTGGGAGGAGACGGCGGCCCGGATGGTCGACGCCCAGGCACCCGGGCTCGCGGGCCGGGTCAGGGAGTTGGGGGCGATACCGGGTTCGGGGCCCGGCTGGCCGGTCCGGCTCCTGGAGGAGTGCGCGCTGACGCATCTGCTCGACCGGGCCTGGCTCTCCGTCGACCGGCTCCCGGACCCGCTCGCCGCGACGGTACGGACCCGGGTGGGCCTGACCGCGCCCGCCGAGGGCCCCTCGGTGCGGGACCACTGGCTCGTCCTCGCCCAGTACGACACGGGGGACGGCAAGCTGACGACCCGCCGGATCTGGCTGCACGGCCGGGCCACCGGGCGCACGGCGCTGCTCCTCTCCTTCGGGGCGGCCGGCCGCGCACCCCAACTGGCCCTGCCGGTGGGCACGGTCGTCGACGCGGCGCTCGTCCCGCACGCGGGCGCGGGGGCGCTCCGCGCGGACCTGGGCGAGCAGTTCGCCGCGCCCTCCCCGCTCGGGGCCCCGCCCCGGGGCGGCTCGGTCGGCGACGCGCTCACGGCCTACGGCCACGCCCTGCGCGAGGATCCCTGGCTCGACTCCTGGCCCGTGACGCTCGCCGACGTCGTCCCGATACCGACCGAGCACGGCTGGCAGCTCGCCGACGCCTCGCCCCGCCCGGACACCCCGGGCGAGGCGCTGCCGCTGAGCGGTGCCGCGCTCGGGCGGCCCGGCCTGTGGCGGCTCGCCGCACTCTCCGGGGGCGGCCCGGTGACCGTCTTCGGCGAGTGCGGGCACCGCGGGTTCACCCCGCTCGCCGCCTGGTCGGCCGACGCCCCGGGCGAGACGGTCCCGCTCCACTGAACCTCGATCGGCACGACGGCCTGGAGGCCTCCATGGACGCCTGGGAAGAACTCGTCACTTCGGCGCTGCTCGGCACGGACCGCCGACCGCCCGCGCTCTCGGCGGCGGGGGCGGCCGACGGCGGCGCGCCCATCGCCCTGCTCGACGCCGCCGCGCTGCACACCGTGCGGCGCAGGGCGGGCCTGCGGCCGGGGCCCGCCGCCCCCGCACCCGAGCCCGCGCCGGAGGACCACCGCAGACCGCTGCCGGAGGCCGCCCGCCACCGCCTCGGCCTGCTGCTCGCGGGCCGCGCCGCGCCCGCCCCGTCCGGTGGCCGGCGCGGGGCGGCGCCCGACCTCGCCGAGCTGCTCCCCCAGTGGCTCGCCACCGCCAACGAACACGGCTTCCGCGCACCGGCGTCCGCGCTGCCCGCCCTCCTCGACGCCGCCCGCGCGCGGACGGACCTGCGGCCCCAGGCGCTCGCCCTCGCCGGGCCGCGCGGCCTGTGGCTGGCCGGGCTCAACCCGGACTGGAAGTTCGCCCTGCGCGGGGCGGCGGGCGGCGCCGCCCTCCCCGACCCCGCCGACGACGAGGCGGTCACGGCCCTGTGGGAGCAGGGCCTGTTCGCCGAACGGGTCGCGCTGCTCGCCGCCGTACGCGCCGAGGACCCGGCGGCCGCGCTGTCCCTGCTGCGCGGCGGCTGGGCGGCGGAGCGGGCGGAGGACCGGCTGATGTTCCTCGACTCGCTGCGGGCCGGACTCTCCGACGCGGACGAGGAGTTCCTGGAGGAGGCCCTGTCCGACCGGAGCCGTAACGTCCGCTCGACCGCCGCCGAACTGCTCGCCGCGCTGCCGGGCTCGGCGCTCGCCGGCCGGATGGCGGACCGGGCCACGTCCTGCGTGTCCCTCGACCGTACGGACGGGGGCGCGACGATCGTGGTCGAGGCACCGCACGAGTGCGACGCCGGGATGCAGCGGGACGGTGTCGTCGCCACCCCGCCGGCCGGCCGGGGCGAGCGTTCCTGGTGGCTGGGCAAGCTCGTCGACTCGGCGCCGCTGTCGTGCTGGCGGGAGCGGTTCGGCGGGCGCCCACCCGAGGAGATCGTGGCGCTGCCCGTCGCGGACGACTGGGCGGGCGAGCTGCACGCGGCGTGGTGCCGCGCGGCGGTCCGCCAGCGGGACGCCGACTGGTCGCGCGCGCTGCTCGGCTCCCCCGCGACCCCGCCGGCGACCGGCCCCGGCACGTCGTCCCTGGCGGAGCGGGCGCAGCTGCTGTCGACGCTCCCCGACGGGGAACGGGCCCGCTGGGTCGCCTCGTTCATCGCTGCGCACGGCCTGTCGGAGGCCTTCCAACTCCTCGGCGTCTGCACGGTGCCCTGGCCGGAGCCACTGGGCGGAGCGGTGATCGACGCCCTCGACATCGCCCGCGACGCGGGCAGCTACCCCTGGAGCTTCAGCGGCGTGATGGGCCTCGCGGAGCGCTGCCTCTCCCCGGACGCGGCTTCCCAACTGGAGTCCCTGACCGCCCTCACCACAGAACCGGAAGACGCCTCCCCGGGCGCCGGAGGCTACTGGTCGGAGGCGTTCCAGCGCCTGGTCTCCACGCTGCGCCTCCGCTCCCAGATGCAGTCGGAACTGACCCACGCACAAGGGGAATGACATGCAGGAAATCGACCGCGAATGCAGGATCAGGGGAGGCCGGATCATGCGGCTGCCCTTCGGCACCGTCGGAGGCGTCGGGGCGATCGCCGCGCAGGAGGGGCAGCCTGCGCGGGTGAAGCTCTTCATCGAGGTGCCGGGTGGCGTGAGCGGGGAGCGAACCCTGTCCCTGGGAACCGAGTTCGCCCTCGCCGACGGCACCTGGACCGTCGCCGAGATCACCAGTGCGGGAAGTGGCGAGTGGTCCGCCCGTCTCCAGCGGACCGGCTGACCCCACGCACGGACCCGGCGTGTCGGGGCCGGCGCGGGGCGGGCGGCATGTCACGTCGGAGTCGGCACGCCGTTCCCCGCGGCATTCGTCCGCGGGGTTCGGTCGCCCGCCCCGGGCCGCGCCGCGGGTCCCTGACGTCGTCGGCAGGTTTCGCCGCCTCGGCGAGCGAAGGACAGCGGGCCTGGGTGCGGGCAGTGCGGGCAGCGCGGGACGCGGCGACCGGTTACGCGGCGACGCGGACGTTCGCGTTGACCCACTCGACGATGGACGTGGTCGTCGCGCCCGGGGTGAAGATCTCCGCCACGCCCTTCTCCTTCAGCGGGGCGATGTCCGCCTCCGGGATGATCCCGCCGCCGAAGACCTTGATGTCCTCCGCGTCGCGCTCCTTCAGCAGCTCCAGGACCTTCACGAAGAGCGTGTTGTGCGCTCCCGAGAGAATGGACAGGCCGATCGCGTCGGCGTCCTCCTGGATCGCGGTGTCCACGATCTGCTCGGGCGTCTGGTGCAGCCCCGTGTAGATGACCTCCATGCCGGCGTCGCGCAGCGCCCGCGCGATCACCTTGGCCCCGCGATCGTGGCCGTCGAGACCCGGCTTGGCCACCACCACGCGGATCGGACCGGTCACACCCATCTCTGCCTCCACATGCGACCCCCGCGCTTCATTGCCGGGGAGGTGAACGAACGTTATCGCCAGCATCCCGCACCCCGCCGTTTCGCGGAGGACTCCGAGGGGGAAATCACACGTGGGACATGTTCGCTCTGCGCCGGACCCTCCCGGGCCCTCCTCCTGGGCCCACCAGCTGCAAAGGGTCGTGCGCAAGGGAGCCGCTACGGGGTAGCCGTACGTCCGGGCCGCAGCCGCCGGTCCGGACGTACGGCGCACCGCACCGCCGTTCGGCGCCCGCGTGCCGTTCGGGAGGCCGCCGATGGAGCTCACCAGGCTCACCAAGGTCACCACCGCCCTCAAGGCCAACGCCCTCGAGCTGGCGATCCTCACGGGCCATCTGCTCCTCTACCCCTCCGGGATCGTCGCCGAGCGCCCCGAGGCCGACCCCGCCGCCGAGGACGGCGCGGGCCCGAGGCCCGGGACCGGGCGGCCCGTCGTCCTCCTCCACGGCTTCGCCGACAACCGCTCCGTCTTCGTCCTGCTCCGCCGCTCCCTGGTCCGGCACGGACGTCACCCGGTCGAGTCGTTCAACTACTCTCCGCTCACGTGCGACCTGCGCGCCGCCGCCGAACTCCTCGGCCGCCATGTCGAAGCGCTCTGCGCCCGCACCGGGCACGACGAGGTCGACATCGTGGGACACAGCCTGGGCGGCCTCATCGCCCGTCATTACATACAGCGCCAGGGCGGTGACACGCGGGTGCGCACCCTCGTCATGCTCGGCACCCCGCACTCCGGCACGACCGCCGCCCCCTGGGCCGGTGCCCACCCGCTGGTGCGCCAGATGCGCCCCGGCTCGGACGTGCTCCAAGAGCTCGCCGAGCCCGCCCCGGGCTGCCGGACGCGCTGCGTCAGCTTCTGGAGCGACCTGGACCAGGTGATGGTCCCGGTCGAGACCGCCCGGCTCGACCACCCGGATCTCCGTGTCCACAACGTCCGGGTCAGCGGCATCGGGCATCTCGCCCTGCCCGTGCACCCGACCATCGCGGCGGGGATCCGCGAGGCCCTCGACGCCGACGACACGGAAGCCACCGAGTCCGGGGCCGCCTCCGTGGCCTGAGCCGGCCCCGCGCCCACGGCGCTCGCACCCCCTGACGACCCGCCAGAAGGTGTCTGTTCTTCGAACGTTCCTCGAACACAGGGCCAAGGCTCTTCCCCGAGGCCGCCGAAACACGGCCGATTGCCCGTTTCCTGTGGAACCAAAACCCTCGGAAGATTGTCGCCTGCGTATACCGCCGGGTACAGTCGCGCCACTGCTTTAACCCGGGACACCCTCATCAGGCCCGCCCCGGACTGGCCCTGCCGCCGAGGCGAGAGAGAAGTTGGTGAACGACCAGCACCCCCACGCCGGGTACGTCGGAGACGACGCCCACAGCACCGGCAGCTTCACCACCGACCCGCTCTTCGGCGCCCTCCCGGGCGGCTACGACGCCGGTCACAGCGGCCAGTACGACAGCACCCAGTGGACCGGCACGCAGCAGTGGGACACCACCGCCTACGCCACCACCACCCTTCCGTACGACACCACCGGTCAGTACGACTCCGTCCAGTACGACACCACCGGCCAGTGGGACGCCTCCGCCTGGAACGACGCCCAGCAGACCGGCCAGTACCAGACCGCGCACTTCACCTCGTACGACACCACGGGCCAGTGGACGACCCCCTCCTTCGAGACGGGGACCTACGACGCCACCGCCTGGAACCAGGCCGATCCCGTCGTTCCGCAGCAGTACACCCCCGAGTACGAGTACGTCCCCGAGCAGCCCGCCGCGTACGAGGAAGTCACGTACGAGGAAGTCGCGTACGACGACGTCACGTACGGGGAGACCTCGTACGAGGAGACCGCGTACACGACCGACTCCACGGCCACGGCCGCGTACGAGACCGAAGCCTCGTACGAGCAGGAGTACACGCAGGACTACGCGCAGGACTACGCGTACGAGGGCGCCGACGACGACGATCCGGCCGTCGAGACCCTCACGGACTCTCCGGCCGCACCCGCGCCGGCCGCCGCGCCCTCCGCCGCCGGCCGGCCGGTGCGCCGCTCCTCCGGTGGCAGCCGAGGCCGCCGCCGTACGCCCGCCAAGCGCTCCGCGCTGCTGACCGTCGCCGTCCCGTCCGCCTGCGTCATGGGCGTCGCCGGGATCGCCGCCGCCTCGGTCGGCGGACTGACGGACCCGAGCGCCGGGACGAAGGACGACACGACGGCGCTCGCCGCCGCCGATCCCGCGTCCGTGAAGCCCGTCGCCGCCAACAACGAGCTGGACACCCAGCTCGCCGCGCTGAGCGCCGACGCCCGCGACTTCGGCGACCGCGCCAGCCGCACCCAGGAGCGCATCGACCTCAAGGCCCGCCAGGAGGCGGAGCGGAAGAAGCGCGAGGAGGAGGCGGCCCGCAAGGAGGCGCTGCGTCCCAAGTTCGCGCTGCCCGTGAAGCTGCAGCGGCTGAGCGCCCAGTACGGCCAGGCGGGCGTCAACTGGATGTCCGTGCACACCGGCATCGACTTCCCCGTCCAGTACGGCACGAAGGTCATGGCCGCGACGGACGGCACCGTCCGCACCCAGTACAACAGCGCCTACGGCAACATGGCGATCGTGACCGCCCCGGACGGCACCGAGACCTGGTACTGCCACCTGAGCAGCACCAAGATCCGCTCGGGCAAGGTCCAGGCCGGCGATGTCATCGCGTACTCGGGCAACTCGGGCAACTCCACCGGTCCGCACCTCCACTTCGAGGTCCGTCCGGGCGGCGGCGCCGCGATCGACCCCGAGGCGTGGCTGCGCAGCCACGGTCTCAGCCCGACCGGCTGACGACCGACTGCTGACCGCTGACCGCTGACACATCCGTAGCACCAGAGGAGAGGGCCCCGGCCGAAGCCGGGGCCCTCTCCTCTGCGCTGTGGGTCCTACAGCTTCTCGACCGGCGCGTACCGCAGCAGCAGCCGCTTCGGCTTCTCGTCACCGAAGTCGATGGTCGCCTGCGCGTCGGAGCCGGCGCCCGTGACCTGCATGACGGTGCCGAGGCCGAACTGGTCGTGCGTGACCCGGTCGCCGACCTGGAGGGTGATGACCGGCTTGTCGCTGGTCCGGCGGGTGGCGAAGCCCGAGGGGCCCGAGCGCGCGCGGGAGGAGGAGAGCGAGGAGGTGATCCCCGAGGTCGGTCCGGCGGGCTTGACCATGGGACCGGTCCGCTTCCACTCCAGATACGTCGGCGGGATCTCCTCCAGGAAGCGCGACGCCGGGTTGTACGAGGGCTGGCCCCAGGCGCTGCGCATCGAGGACCGCGTCAGATAGAGCCGCTCGCGGGCGCGCGTGATGCCCACGTACGCGAGTCGTCGCTCCTCCTCCAGCTCCTTGGCCTGGCCGAGCGCGCGCATGTGCGGGAAGACGCCGTCCTCCATGCCGGTCAGGAACACGACGGGGAACTCGAGGCCCTTGGCGGTGTGCAGGGTCATCAGCGTGATGACGCCCGACCCCTCCTCGTCCTCGTCGGGGATCTGGTCGGAGTCGGCGACGAGCGCGACCTTCTCCAGGAACTCGGCCAGCGTGCCGGCCCCCTCCTCACCCTGCTCCTGCTCGAACTCCAGGGCCACGGCGGCCAGTTCCTGCAGGTTCTCGATGCGGGTCTCGTCCTGCGGGTCGGTGGACGCCTGCAGCTCGGCGAGGTACCCGGTCCGCTCCAGTACGGCTTCGAGGACGACGGCCGGGCCCGCGCCGGAGTCGACGATCGTACGGAGCTCCTCCATGAGGGTGTTGAAGCGCTTGACCGCGTTCGCGGAGCGGGCCGCCATGCCGTACGCCTCGTCGACCCGCTTCAGGGCCTGCGGGAAGGTGATCTTCTCGCGGAGGGAGAGGGCGTCGATCATCGCCTCGGCGCGCTCGCCGATGCCGCGCTTGGGCACGTTCAGAATCCGGCGCAGCGGGACGTTGTCCTCGGGGTTGGCGAGGACGCGCAGGTAGGCGAGGACGTCGCGGACCTCCTTGCGCTCGTAGAAGCGCACGCCGCCGACGACCTTGTAGGGCAGGCCGACGCGGATGAAGATCTCTTCGAATACACGGGACTGCGCGTTGGTCCGGTAGAAGACGGCGACGTCACCGGCCTTCGCGTCGCCGGTGTCGGTGAGCCGGTCGATCTCGTCGGCGACGAACTGGGCCTCGTCGTGCTCGGTGTCGGCCACGTAGCCGGTGATCTGCGCGCCCGCGCCCGCGTTCGTCCACAGGTTCTTGGGACGGCGGGACTCGTTGCGCTCGATGACGGCGTTGGCGGCGGAGAGGATCGTCTGCGTGGAGCGGTAGTTCTGCTCCAGCAGGATCGTCGTCGCGTTCGGGTAGTCCTCCTCGAACTGGAGGATGTTGCGGATGGTCGCACCGCGGAAGGCGTAGATCGACTGGTCCGCGTCACCGACGACACACAGCTCGGCCGGGTCCAGGTCGTCGTAGCCGGTGCCGACCAGTTCCCGTACGAGGGTGTACTGCGCGTGGTTGGTGTCCTGGTACTCGTCGACGAGGACGTGGCGGAAGCGGCGGCGGTAGTGCTCGGCGACGTCGGGGAACGCCTGGAGCAGGTGGACCGTCGTCATGATGATGTCGTCGAAGTCCAGGGCGTTGGCCTCGCGCAGCCGCGCCTGGTACATCCGGTACGCCTCGGCGAGCGTCTTCTCGAAGCCGTCGGCGGCCTGGTCGGCGAAGGTCTCCTCGTCGATCAGCTCGTTCTTCAGGTTCGAGATCTTGGCGTTGAAGGACTTCGGCGGGAACTTCTTCGGGTCGAGGTCCAGGTCGCGGCAGACCAGCGCCATCAGGCGCTTGGAGTCGGCGGCGTCGTAGATCGAGAAGGAGGACGTGAAGCCGAGCCGCTTGCTCTCGCGGCGCAGGATACGGACGCACGCGCTATGGAAGGTCATGACCCACATGGCGTTGGCGCGCGGGCCGACGAGCTGCTCGACGCGCTCCTTCATCTCGCCGGCGGCCTTGTTGGTGAAGGTGATCGCCAGTATCTGGCCGGGGTGGACGTGCCGGGTGGCCAGGAGGTGGGCGATGCGGTGGGTGAGCACCCGGGTCTTGCCGGAGCCGGCGCCCGCGACGATGAGCAGCGGGGAGCCGGTGTGGACGACGGCGGCGCGCTGCTGTTCGTTCAGCCCTTCCAGGAGCGCGGCGGCGTCCACGACCGGGCGGGCGGCTCCGTCGCGGTAGTGGGCGTCGCGGGTCGGCGGCACGTCGAAGTGCCCACCGAAGAGGTCGTGCGGGACCTCCTCCGCGGCCGGGGCGCCGTGGGCGTGGTGCTCGTCGTCCTCGGGCGGGGGCGGGGGCTCCTCCGAGGAGTGGTTCTGGAGGCTCGCCAGGAAGCTGTCGTCAAAGAGGCTGCTCATCGCCTATCGAGTCTAGGCCGCCGCACTGACAGCCCGCTGCCACCTTCCGAAGGAGCCCGCTGCCACCTTCGGAAGGAGCCCGCAGGCGCCGCCCGGAGAAGCCTGCCGCCGCCCCCGCGGGAGCCCGCGACCGCCGCCCGAAGTGACCCGCATCTTACGGAGGGTGATAGTCCGCTTCAGGTCACGAAAATGTATCGGGCATATCGCACATCGCCCTTCCCAGCCGCCCCACGGGTTGGCTAGCGTGCTCGCCCAGGCAGCCCGTTCCTCTCCGGCGGCGAACGCGCCGAGCGGGCCGCTCACGCCGAACCCGGCCCTGCCTCGTGGCAGTTGACGCCGGTCGTCACCCTCGGCGGCCACGGAAGGAGATGCCGGTCTTGGCGTCCCATCGCAAGCCGCGCCCGACACGTCCGCACTCCCCCGCCGTCGGGGTCACGACGGCCGCCCTCGCCGGGGTCACCCTGCTGACCTCGCAGAGCGCCCAGGCCGTGCCCAGCGCACCCCCGAAGCCCACGGTGGAGGAGGTCCAGAAGAAGGTCGACGACCTCTACCGGCAGGCCGGCACGGCCACGCAGCAGTACAACCGGGCCAAGGAGTCCACCGACGAGCAGCGGCGCAAGGTCGACCGGCTGCTCGACGACGTGGCCAAGCGCACGGAGGAGATCAACGAGTCGCGGCGGGCCCTCGGCTCGTACGCGGCGGCGCAGTACCGGGCGGGGGCCGTCGGCCCGACCGCCGCGCTGATCTTCGCGGACAGCCCGCAGCAGTACTTCGACCAGACCCACCTCATGGACCGGCTCTCCGACCGCCAGCGCAGCGCGGTGGCGGACTACGAGGGCAAGCGGGTGGCGGCGGCGAAGCAGCGGGCGGAGGCGACGAAGAGCCTGGAGACGCTGACCGAGTCACAGGCCACCCTGCGCACGACCAAGCAGACCGTCCAGCGGAAGCTGGGCGAGGCACGGACGCTGCTGGCCCGGCTCACGGCCGAGGAGAAGGAGCGGCTCGCGGAGCTGGAGCGCAAGCGGGAGGCCGAGGCCCGGCGCAAGGCGGAGGCACGGGCCAAGGCGGAGGCCGAGGCCCGGGCGAAGGCGGCGGAGGCCGAGCGGAAGAGGCAGGAGGAGGCCCAGCAGCCGACCGAGCCGACCCCACCGCCGCCGGACAGCGGGGCGGGCGACTCGACGTACGCGGCCAAGGCGGAGAAGGCGCTCGCCTTCGCCCGGGCCCAGATCGGCAAGCCGTACGTGTGGGGCGCCACGGGCCCGAGTTCGTACGACTGCTCGGGGCTGACGCAGGCCGCCTGGAAGGCCGCGGGCGTCGATCTGCCCCGTACCACCTGGGACCAGGTGAAGGTGGGGACCAGGGTCGCGACGGACGACCTGCTCCCGGGCGACCTCGTCTTCTTCTACGACGACATCAGCCACGTCGGCCTGTACATCGGCGACGGGAAGATGATCCACGCCCCGAAGCCGGGCGCGAACGTGCGCGAGGAGTCGATCTACTACATGCCGATCTACGGCAGCGTCCGCCCGGCCTAGCCGCATCGGCGCCCGACCCCGCCCCGCCGCGGCGGCCTCCGCCCGGCCGCGCCCACGCGCGGCCGGGTCGTCGCCGACGTTCGGCCAGCCCGCCGGTCGGTCGTTCGGCCGGTCGGCGATCAGGTCCAGAGCGTCGCGATGAAGATGTTGGCGATCGTCAGGCCGCCGACAGCGGCGAAGAGGCCCTTGTCGACCGTCTCCTCGTCCCGCTTCACGTACACGAGCGCGAGGATGACGACGAGGACGGCCATCTTGATGCCGACCTTGACGTTGTTGACCGTCTGGTCGTCGGCCTGGTTGAGGCCGACCAGCGCGATGCCGGTGACCAGCATCGTGAGCGCGCCGTGCAGCATGGCGGGGGTGAAGCGAGCCGTACCCGCGCCCATCGCCTTCATCTGGGTGAGGAACCCGCCGAGCAGCGCGGCGATTCCGATGATGTGCAGGGCGACGAAGACATTGATGAGGACGTCCATGGGGCGGAGCCTAACCGGGGCATAGCACCCGCGTTCGGCCGGGTCCAGCTCCTCGGGCCGTTCGGTCACGCCCGCGCCGGAATGCGGCGCCCTCCCGTCGCGGCGGCCGGACGGGAACGGTCCCCAACCATCAACTGGCGCCAATAGCGATCAACTCCCCGCCGCCGGGTGACGGCCAGGTTTAGCGTCCTCCCCCAGGTGGCCGGCTCCCCACCACCGTCGGTCCTTCCGGCGGCAGTCGGTCGCCCCCGCCGAGAAAATCCGGCGGTGGGCCGTCTCCCCTGTGCGGCCCATCGCCGGACCCGGTGGGCATCGACCCCCACAGGGAGAGGATGTGACCCGCCCTCGTGGCAGCGCACCGGAAGCCCAAGCAGTCCCCCCTCGGCGGCCAGGCGGCACGGACCGCCGCCACGCTCGCCCTCGCCTCGGCGGCGACGGCGACCGTCTTCGAGGGCTCCGGGCACGCCGAGCCCCGGCTCACCGCCGCTCAGGTCAAGGCGAAGGTGGACCGGCTGTACCAGGAGGCCGAGGTGGCCACCGAGAAGTACAACGGCGCGAAGGAGAAGGCGGACGCGGCCCGCGACGCGCTCGACCGGATGCGGGACGAGTCGGCCCGCAGGACCGAGCGGCTCAACACCATGCGCAACGGCCTCGGTTCGATCGCCACCGCGCAGTACCGGGCCGGGGGCCTGGACCCCGCCGTGCGGCTCGCGCTCACCTCCGACCCCGCGCAGTACCTGGCGCGCGCCGCGATCGCCGAGAAGGCCGGCGAGCGGCAGGCGGCGGCGATCACCTCGGTGCGCCGCGAGCTCACCGGGATCAGGCAGCTGCGGGCCGAGGCGGACGAGCGGCTCACCCAGCTGCGCGGGCACGAGGCCGATGTGCGGCGGCAGAAGGCGGCCGTGCAGGCCAAGCTCGGGGAGGCCCGCTCACTGCTGGCCCGGCTGACCGCCGAGGAGCGGGCCCGGTACGAGGCGGCGGCGGCAGGCTCGGGGCGGAGCGACACCGGCTCGGACTCCGGCTCCGTGGGCGGCACGGACACGGCCGGGAGCCGCGCCGACCGGGACTCCGCCGCGCGCGGCCCGGTCACGGCGCCGAACAGCCGCGCCGCGCAGGCGATCTCCTTCGCCAGGGACCAGATCGGCAAGCCGTACGTGTGGGGCGCCACGGGGCCTTCGGCGTACGACTGCTCGGGGCTCACGCAGGCCGCCTGGCGCTCCGCCGGGGTGTCGCTGCCCCGGACGACGTACACGCAGATCAACGCGGGGCGTCGGGTCTCCCAATCCGAACTGGCCCCGGGCGACCTGGTGTTCTTCTACTCCGGCATCAGTCACGTCGGTCTGTACATCGGCGGTGGCCAGATGATCCACGCGCCCCGGCCCGGCGCGCCGGTGCGGGTCGCACCGATCGACGAGATGCCCTTCGCGGGGGCGACGCGAGTGGCGTGACGCTCGGACAGTCTTGACGCTTGGATAGTGGCGCTATCTACTATAGGTAGCGCCACTATCCATACGTGGAGAGGACTCGTCATGCCCACCCTGCCCTGGACCGTCCCGAACCACGCCCGCCCCGGCACCGAGGCCTACGCCATGGCCTCACGCTTCGAGGTGCGCTCCCTGGCGGACGTCCCCCGCTTCTTCCTGAAGTCCCTCGCCGCCTGGCGGCAGGTGAAGTCGGCGCCGGGCGCGCTGGGCGCCTCGCTGATCGCCCAGCCGCTGAAGCGCACGTTCTACACCCTCTCCGCATGGGAGGACCGCGACGCCCTCTACGCCTACGCCCGCGCCGAACCGCACCGCTCGATCATGACCGGACTGCGCTCCACGATGCGCGACTCCACCTTCACCTTCTGGGAGGTGCCGGCCGAGCGTCTGCCGCTCGCCTGGGACGAGGGCAAGCAGAGGCTCGCGGCGGAGGCGGCGAAGAGCCGGGGCTAGCCGGTGTCCTCAGACGAGGCGACGGGCCGTCGCCCAGCGCGTCAGCTCGTGCCGGTTGGACAGCTGGAGCTTCCGCAGGACCGCCGAGACATGGGACTCGACCGTCTTCACCGAGATGTAGAGCTGCTTGGCGATCTCCTTGTACGCGTACCCACGGGCGATCAGCCGCAGCACCTCACGCTCGCGCTGGGTCAGTCGGTCCAGGTCCTCGTCCACCGGCGGGGCGTCGGTGGAGGCGAAGGCGTCGAGCACGAAACCGGCCAGCCGGGGGGAGAAGACCGCGTCGCCCTCCTGGACCCGGAAGATCGAGTCGACCAGGTCGGTGCCCGTGATCGTCTTCGTCACGTAGCCACGGGCGCCGCCCCGGATCACCCCGATCACGTCCTCGGCGGCGTCCGAGACCGACAGGGCCAGGAACCGCACGGGATCCTCGCTCGCCGTCATCAGGCTCGTGCAGCGGCGCAGCACCTCCACCCCGCCGCCACCCGGCAGGTGCACGTCGAGCAGGACGACCTCCGGGCGGGTCGCGGTGATCACCGTGACCGCCTGGTCGACGTCGGCGGCCTCGCCGACCACCTCGACGCCGGTGACGTCGGTCCGGCCGATCTCGGCCTGCACGCCCGTCCGGAACATGCGGTGGTCGTCGACGAGGACGACCCGCACCCGGCGCCCCGCACCCGGCTCCGCCGTCGTCCCGGTCCCGGTCTCGTCGCTCATCCGTCCGCCCTCTCCATCTCAAGCTCCACTTCGGTGCCCCCGCCGGGCACGGACCGCAGCCGCGCCGAACCGCCGTTGCGCTGCATCCGGCCGATGATCGATTCTCGTACGCCCATCCGGTCCTCGGGCACCGCGTCGAGGTCGAAGCCAGGTCCCCGGTCCCGCACGGAGACAAAAACCGTACGGCCCTCCACCTCCGCGTAGACCTGAACGGCCCCGCCCTCGCCACCGTACTTCGCGGCGTTGACCATCGCCTCGCGCGCGGCCTGCATCTGCGCGGCCAGTTTCTCGTCGAGCGGGCAGTCGCCCACGACCACGACCTCCAGGGGGACGCCGTGCTTGTCCTCCACCTCGGCGGCGGACCGCTTGACCGCCTCCGCGAGGGTCTCGGGCTCCTCGCTCTCGTCCTTGCCGGTGCCCTCCGGCTTGTACAGCCAGTTCCGCAGCTCCCGCTCCTGCGCCCGGGCGAGCCGGCGCACCTCGCCGGGCTCGTCCGCGTTGCGCTGGATCAGCGTCAGCGTGTGCAGGACGGAGTCGTGGACATGGGCCGCGACCTCGGCACGTTCCTGGGCGCGGATGCGCATGGTCCGCTCCTCGGAGAGGTCCTGCGACATCCGGACCAGCCACGGCCCGGCGAGCAGGGCTATGCCGGTGAGGACGGCTATCGCGGCGGTCAGCGCCGTGCCCAGCTGGGCCGCCGAGCCCCGCACCACCATGAAGACGGTCAGCCCCATGCCGACCAGGGCGACGCCCGCGAAACCGCGGACGAGCTGGAGGGTGCGCCGCCGGCGGCCGGCCTCGGTCCAGCTGGCCCGGCGGGCGTTGTCCGCCTGCCGCCAGACGAGGACCACGCCGACGCCGATGAGGAGGAGGGGCCAGACATAGCGGTCGGTGCGATTGCCCCAGTCGATGTTGCCCGCGAAGACCGCGGCGCCCACGGCGAGTGCGATCAGCGCGAAGATCTGGCCCCGGTCGGGCTTGCGCAGCCTGCGCCGCCCGTCCGCGGTGGTCTCGAAGACCGGGCGGGGCGCGCTGCGGCCACCGACACCGAGCGGGACGACGATCCAGAACACGGCGTAGAGCAGGGCGCCCAGACCGTCCGCGAGGAGAAGGCCGACGAACATCACGCGGACCCAGACCACGGGCAGTCCGAGATGGCCGGCGAGGCCGCGCGCGACACCGCCGAGCCACCGTCCGTCGGCGCTCCGGTAGAGCTTGCGCACGGGCGGTTCGTCGGTCTCGGGGACTCGGGCGGCTGCTGGCATGCACCGATCGTCACACGTCCGGCCCGGGCGGCACATCAGGGTCGGTCCCTGAGATCGCCCCTAGGAAGCGGCCCCTAGGAGACTCTCGGGGTGGTCCGGCGCCGGAATATCAGGGTCGGGCCAGGGTCGATCCCGGTGCCGCGGCGGGACGGCGGCGGTCACCATGGACGCATGACGAGCTCCACGCCTTCCTCGCACGAGGCCCCGCCGCCGGCGGAGGCCCCGCCCGTCACGTCCTTGCGCCGCTCGCGGCAGCACCGGGTCGTGGCCGGCGTGTGCGGTGGCCTCGGCCGGCACTTCGACCTCGATCCGGTGATCTTCCGCATCGCGATCGGTGTGCTGTCCGTGACCGGCGGCCTCGGGCTGATCTTCTACGGCTTCGCGTGGCTGGTCGTCCCGGCCGCGGGCGAGGAGGAGAACGAGGGCCGCAGGCTGCTTTCCGGCCGCGTCGACGGGGCCGCGCTCGCGGCGGTCCTGATGGCCCTGGTGGGCTGCGGCGTCTTCCTGTCGATGCTGGGAAACGGCGGGACCCTTGCGTTCGCGATGCTGCTGTCGATAGCGGTGTGCGGCGCGGCGGTCTGGTCGCAGCGGCGCGCGCAGGTCGCGTCCGGCGCCCCCGAGGGCCGGAAGGACGCGGCGACGGCGGCCACCGTCGCGGACGCTCCGCCCGAGGCGAAGGCTCCGCCGCTGGTGGAGTTCCCCTCCTGGTGGAAGGACCCCATAGTCAAGGACGGCTCGACCGGCCGGGTCGCCGTCGGCTATCTCTGGGGCCCGCACGGCGCGGACGCGGACGGCCGGCTCCCCAGCGGCGAGGTTCCGGTGCCCGGCAGCCAGTGGGGCTCGGACGGCGCGGCGGGCGTGCGGCGGCCGCAGGCCTCGAAGGTCCGGCGCGGGCCGCGCTCGATCGGCGGCGCGGTCCTCCTCCTCGCGCTGCTCGCGGGCGGGCTCGGCACGGGCCTGTCGTGGGAGACCCAGCCGTTCGGAACGAGCCTGCAGATCGGGCTCGTCGCGGCGCTGGCGGTGTTCGGACTCGGTCTGGTGGTGAGCAGCTTCCTCGGCCGCACCGGGTTCGGGACGATCTTCATGACCGTGGTCACGGCGGGCCTGCTCGCGGTGGCGGTGGCCCTGCCCAAGGAGATCTCCACGGAGTGGGTCCGTACGACCTGGAAACCGGCGTCGGTCGCCGCCGTCCAGCCCCGGTACGAACTGGGGACGGGCGTCGGCACGCTCGATCTGTCCGGCCTCGCCGTCCCGGCGGGCACGACGGTCGACGCGGAGGCGGAGGTCGGCGCGGGGAAGTTGGAGGTGATCGTGCCGAAGAACGTCACGGTGAAGCTGCGGGCGCAGGTGGGGCTGGGCGACGTGCAGCTGCCGCAGCAGCGGCCCGAGGACATCGACATCGCACCCGGCCTCGACGAGAGCAGGACGCTGGCCCCGCCGGCGGGCACCGCGCCCGCAGGGACGGTGAACCTCTCGCTCGAGGTCGGTCTCGGACAGGTGGAGGTCACCCGTGCTGCTTCATGAGTTCCGACCGGGCCGGTTCGTCGCCGGTGGGACCGCCCTCGCGCTCGCCGTGATGTACGCGGGCGACGCCGCGAACGCCTGGGCGATCCCCTGGTACGGAGTGATCCCGGTGCTCTGCGGAGGCCTCGGGGTGGCCGCACTGGCGACCTGGGTCGCCTACCGGGTGCGCCGACGTTCGGCGAGGAACGCGTCGAGCGAGAAGGAGGACGCACCGGCCAGCACGAGCGGCAGCCAGGCCATGAGATAGGCGAGGTCGTTGCCGTAGTAGTAGGGGGTGGCCTGCCAGCTGACCGTCAGCCAGAGGCTGAGCGAGATCAGCGCACCGCCGAGCGCGGCCACTCGGGCGAACAGGCCGATCAGGGTGCCGATGCCGACGGCCAGCTCACCGAGGGCGATGGCGTAGCCGAAGCCGACGGGGCTCTCGAGCGCCAGGTCGACGAGGGCCGGGACGGCCGAGCTGTCCCGGACGCCGCGCATCATCTCGCCGATCGACCCGCTGCCGGAGTCGGCCATGAAGGCGGAGTCGGTGATCTTGTCGAGGCCGGCGTAGATGAAGGTGACGCCGAGGAAGAGGCGCAGTGGCAGCAGCGCGTACCGCGACCCGAGCTCCTTCCAGGCGGCGATCCGCCCGGCCGCCCCCGCCGGTCTCGCCCCCGGCTCTCCCGGCGCCCCCGCCGCCCACGTCGGTCCATCGTTCCGATGTGACATCGTCGGCCTGCCTCTCCACGACACTGTCCGCAGAACCGATTGTCCCCGGACCCCCTCTTTGTGGATACGTGGAGAACGCCGCGCGTGTTCAGTCGACGATGTCGATGGTGACCCGATCGGTCTCCACGCCCGAGGCCGTCACCACCCACACGTCGACCCGCCCCGGCTCCACGTCGACCGGGAGCGGGACGGTCAGGACGGAGTCCGTGGGGTTGGCGAAGCCGCCCGGCACGGGGACCAGGGGGACGTGGGCGTGGACGGCTCCGACGCGCACGACCAGTCGGGTCAACGCGTCCGGACCGGACGCGCCGGGCGGTACGAATCCGGCGCCCCTGATCTCGATGTCGTCGCCCGTCCTGATCGCGGAGTCCAGGTCGCCGGCCTCGCGGGAGCGGACGACGGAGAGGATGACGGGCCGGCCGCCCTGGGTGCACAGGGCGGCGAGGTAGCCGGCCGCCGCGACGGCGACGAGCAGCACGAGCGCCCAGGGCACCTCGGGCAGCCGGTCGGGGGCGCGCCCGAGCCGCACGGCGGCGAGGACGAGGACGGCGCCGGAGGCCAGGACGTAGGCGATGTCGGTGAGGGCGGCACGGCCGTCGTCGTCGCACAGCAGGTCGGCGGCGCGGGGCCGGTCGGCGGGCACCTTCTGCAGCCGTTTGCCGACCACCCGCCCCCACACGATCCGGCGGGCGGCGACGGCGACCGCCGCCGTCAGCGCGAAGACGGTGAGCAGTCCCGCGCCGTGCCGGACCCCGAGGCCGACCCGGTCGATGTCGCCGGTGGCCAGGCGCACGGCCAGGAAGACCACGACGTACACGGCGAGGAGCAGCCAGCAGGCGGCGACCGCGCGGGAGGTGGAGAGCCGGTTGTCCTCCCCGATCAGCGGGGCCAGGATCCCGCCGCGCGCCCGGTGCGCGTGGGCGGCGAAGGTGAGCGGCACGGCGAGGACGAGCGCGGCGGCCAGACCGGCCGTGCGCGGCCCCGTCCAGCCCGCGCCGATCGCGGTCAGCGCCTGCGCGAGCAGCAGGGCGACGACCAGACCCCAGACGACCCCCAGGGTCGCCGACCGGACCGACCGCAGCCAGGCCTCGCCCGCGCCACGGCCGCCCGCCGCGACCGCGCGGGCCGACTGGGCGAGCGCTTCGGAGACCCACTGCCGCGAGGCGCCGGGCGAATGCGCGACGGCGGCGGGAACGCCCTCGCCGACGGCGAGTTCGTCCCGCCGGGCGAGGAAGGCGGCGACCGCACGCCGGTGTCCCGCGCGCCCGCTCTCCGCGCACCCCGCGTGGTCATGGCACTGTCTCGCCTCTTGCACCGCCACGGCATTCACTTCCCGATCCGTCCGCCGACCGTCCGCCGACTTGGGCCGATCTTCCGTCAACTGAGCGTTGATTCCTGGGAATTGTGCCGCACCGAACAGCCTCCGGTCCGCTCCGAGCGCCCCGCGCGCGAGTGATTGAAGCGTCATCACATTGACGTACGGACAGTTAAGGCCACCTTCTACGACAGCAGTTCGGGTTCCGCGCGGCTGATCCGGCGCCACAGCGGCTGGTAGTTGATCCAGGCGGCGAGATCCGCGCCGAGCTGCTCCCGGGTGGCGACCGCGTCCTTGTGCCCGATCGGCACCGGCTTGCCCGCCGCTCGCGCGGTCAGCTGCACCCGCGCGCACCGCTCCATGGCGATGAACCACCAGGCCGCCGCGTCGACCGAGGTACCGACGGTCAGGTGCCCGTGGTTGCGCAGCACGATGCCCTTGTACGGGCCGACGGCGACGGCGATGCGCCGGGCCTCCTCGCGGTCGACGGCGACGCCGGTGTACGCGTCGTAGAGGGCGTGGTCCTGGTAGAAGGCACAGGCCTCCTGGGTGATCGGCTCGATCAGCTCGCCGAGCGCGGCCAGCGCCCGCCCGTGGGTGGAGTGGCTGTGCGCGACGGCGACCACGTCCGGCCGCGCCCGGTGCACCTCGGCGTGGACGGCGAAGGCGGCCTGGTTCACGGGTGCGGTGCCCCGCACGACCTGCCCGTCACCGTTGACCAGGACGAGGTCGCTCGCGGTCAGCTCGGCGAAGGGCGCGCCGAAGGGGTTCACCCAGAAGCAGTCGGTGTACTGGGGGTCCCGGGCGGTCACATGACCGGAGACGCCCTCCTCGTACCCGAACCGCGCGAAGAGCCGGAGCGCGCCCGCGAGTCTCTGCTTGCGGTACGTCCGCTCCTCGTCGACGGTCTCGTGGACGGGAGGCATCGCGACGTGGAGCCGATCGACGGGTACGGGTGCCGGTGACGGAGCCGGCTGCGGAGCCGGTGACGGTGTCTCGGTCATGCGCGGGAAGGTAACGCCGGACCCCGCAACTGACCAGACAGATCACACACCGAACGCGCCCAGAACGCCGAACGCACCGAAGGCCCCGAACAATCCGCCGAAACGACGAGACCGCCGCCCCTGGACGACGGGGGCGGCGGTCTCACACACGTACGGGAGCGACTACTCCCACTCGATGGTGCCCGGCGGCTTGCTCGTCACGTCGAGCACCACGCGGTTCACATCGGCGACCTCGTTCGTGATCCGGGTCGAGATCTTCGCGAGCACGTCGTACGGCATCCGCGTCCAGTCCGCCGTCATCGCGTCCTCGGACGAGACGGGGCGCAGGACGATCGGGTGGCCGTACGTCCGGCCGTCGCCCTGCACGCCCACGGAGCGCACATCGGCGAGCAGGACCACCGGGCACTGCCAGATCTCGCGGTCGAGACCGGCGGCCGTCAGCTCCTCGCGGGCGATGGCGTCGGCCTCGCGCAGCAGGTCCAGACGGTCCTTGGTGACCTCGCCGACGATCCGGATGCCCAGGCCGGGGCCGGGGAACGGCTGCCGCTGGACGATCTCCTCGGGCAGGCCCAGCTCCTGGCCGACCATGCGAACCTCGTCCTTGAACAGCTGGCGCAGCGGCTCGACGAGCTCGAACTCCAGGTCCTCGGGGAGACCGCCCACGTTGTGGTGGGACTTGATGTTCGCGGTGCCGGTGCCGCCGCCGGACTCGACGATGTCCGGGTAGAGCGTGCCCTGGACGAGGAAGGCGACGTCCTCGCCGGCACCCGCCGACTCGGCGACGATCTCGGCCTGGGCCTGCTCGAAGACGCGGATGAACTCGCGGCCGATGATCTTCCGCTTCTCCTCGGGGTCCGAGACCCCGGCGAGCGCGGTGAGGAAGCGCTCCTGCGCGTCGACGACCTTCAGGTTGATGCCGGTCGCGGCGACGAAGTCCTTCTCGACCTGCTCGGTCTCGCCCTTGCGCATCAGACCGTGGTCGACGTACACGCAGGTCAGCTGCGAGCCGATGGCCTTCTGCACGAGCGCGGCGGCCACGGCGGAGTCGACGCCGCCGGAGAGACCGCAGATGGCGCGCTTGGTGCCGACCTGCTCGCGGATGGCCGCGACCTGCTCCTCGATCACGTTGCCCGTGGTCCAGGACGGCTCGATGCCGGCGCCCCGGTAGAGAAAGTGCTCCAGGATCTGCTGGCCGTGCGTGGAGTGCAGCACCTCGGGGTGGTACTGGACGCCGTACAGCTTCTTCTCGTCGTTCTCGAAGGCGGCGACCGGCACGACGTCCGTGGACGCGGTGACGGCGAAGCCCTCGGGGGCGGCGGAGCAGGCGTCACCGTGCGACATCCACACGGACTGCTCGGTCGGGGTGCCCTCGAAGAGGGTCGATCCGGCCTTGGAGACGTGCAGCGGGGTACGGCCGTACTCGCGGGCGCCCGTGTTGTCGACGGTGCCGCCGAGGGTGGTCGCCATCAGCTGGAAGCCGTAGCACATGCCGAAGACGGGCACGCCGGCCTCGAAGAGGGAGCGGTCGAGGCGCGGGGCGCCTTCCGCGTACACGGAGGACGGGCCGCCGGAGAGGATGATCGCCCTCGGCTTCTTGGCCAGCATCTCGGCCACCGGCATGGTGGACGGGACGATCTCGCTGTAGACCCGCGCCTCACGGACGCGACGGGCGATGAGCTGGGCGTACTGAGCCCCGAAGTCGACAACGAGGACTACGTCCGGGTTGGTGACGTCGGGCGCGGCAGCGGGAGTCGCTGATGACACTACGGCGGCCTTCCGGCGGTAGGGAGGGGGTCCCCCGAGAGGGGGGCTATTTGTCGATTCTACCGGCGCGCCGGTGTCACTTTTCGTCTCACCATCCGAACCCGGTTTGTCCCCCGCCCCGCGCCGGGGGGCATACTGTCCGCATGCGCAAGCTCACGACCTTCGTCTTTACCTATGGCACCGGCCCGTCCGGCTGCCATGGTCGTGCTGCTTGAGCAACTGACAAGCGACTTCCCAGGCGCCCCGGGCCGACAAGGCCCGGGGCGTTCTGTCGTTTCCGGGCCGTGTCGCTCCGGGGCACCCACCACCACGACGAGGAGCCCCACCATGACCGCCACGAAGACCGAGCAGACCGGCGCCCGCACCGACGAGGCGGCCGCGCTCATCGGCGACGCGCGCGAGCGGATCGACGCGCTCGACGACCGGATCATCGGCCTGATCCAGGAACGGATGGCCGTCTCGGCGGTGATCCAGGAGGCCCGGATCGGCTCCGGCGGCCGCCGGGTGAACCTCGCGCGCGAGATGGAGGTGCTCGGCCACTACAGGGACGCGCTGGGCAAGCCGGGCACGGCGCTCGCGATGACGATGCTGGAGCTCTGCCGGGGCCGCATCTGACCACGCACCCTGCGGACCTGCGTTCGGGCCCGCTCTCACCCGTACGGCGCGTGACCGGCTCCCGCACCCCTTCGTTGGTCCCGTTGTCCGTGCCAGCCAGGGGCGGGCCCGAAAAAACCACGCGTGGCTTCGCTGGGGCGTGTGACGTACCGCAAGTACGTCGTGGGACCTCGCCCCAGCGCGCGTGACCGGACGGCAGGGGACAGCAGCCCGGTCACCCAGAAAGGGCGGGGGGGGGCCCGGGGGGCCCCCGGCGCCCCCCCCCCCGCCCCCCCCCCCCCCCCCCCCCCCCCCCCCCCCCCCCCCCCCCCCCCCCC
>NZ_JBEZNQ010000080.1:0-33730 GCF_040653315.1 Streptomyces sp. NPDC047981
GAGGTCCTCCATCTCAGCGCGGAGGTGGGGCACCCGGTGGTCTGGAACCTGGCCGAATTCGCGACACGGCAGCGCTACCGCGTCCTGATCGGCGCCGTCCGAGCAGCGCCGGGCGCCCGTGGTGCGGATGGTGTCGGCGCCGGTGCGGATCGCCGACGCGGAGACCGTGCGGCTGGTCCGGCCCGGGGACCTGGTGGATGTGATCGCCGCGCCCAACTCGGCGATGGGCGGGGCCGGTGAGGCGCGCGTGGTGGCTACGGGCGCCCGAGTGGCCGAAGTTCCGCGCCCGGGTGAGACTCGTTCGGACGGTGGGGCGTTGCTCGTCCTCTCGGTTCCACGGTCGACGGCGACGGCGCTGGCCGGTGCGGGTGTCACGTCCCAACTGGCGGTGACACTGTGCTGATTCGCACGGACTGTCTGTCAAGTCACCGTCCCGTGTGTACGGATTGGACGGATCTGCGCTGTTCGCTGCGTAATGGCTCCACCAACTGCACACGCGACGAAAGGCATCCGGGTGAGCCCGAAGAAGGAAAGCGTGATGGCAGGCTTCAAGGCCTTCCTCATGCGCGGCAATGTGATCGACCTGGCGGTGGCGGTCGTCATCGGAGCCGCGTTCACCAACATCGTGAACTCGGTGGTGAAGGGCATCATCAACCCGGTGGTCGGCGCCTTCGGCACGAAGAACCTGGAGAGCTACAAGAGCTGCATCAAGGACTCGTGCGTGGTGGTCAACGGCGAGGTGCAGGGCATCGAGCTCCAGTGGGGCCTCGTGCTCAGCGCCGTCCTCAGCTTCCTGATCACGGCCGCCGTCGTGTACTTCCTGATGGTCCTGCCCATGGCGAAGTACCTGGCCAAGCGGGCCGCGCACGACAAGGCGAAGGAAGGCGTCCAGGAGACGCTGGAGATCAGCGAGCTGGAGGTGCTCAAGGAGATCCGCGACGCTCTCGTCACCCAGCGCGGTCCGAGCTCGGGCGCCGGGGCGGGGTCGCACCCCACCCCCTAGCCGGCGACTCGCACCGGCGTCAGAGGTGGTGCGGCGGCTTCTCTTCGAGGAAGCGCGCGAGATCGGCGGCACTGTCGCTGCCGCTCCGAGGCCGCTCGCCCCACCCGCGGTCCGTATCGTCCGCGGACTGCTGGTCCAGCGGATCGTCGAAGATCAGCTTCGGCTTCGTGGTGTTCTCGGGGATTGACTGGTTGCCGGGCTGCTTCGCGTCTCGCGGACCGTGGGCGGGGGCGGTGCTCATACCTCCAGGGTACGCCGGGGATTCGGCCGTGGACCCGGTCCGATCAGCGGTCCTTCGGGTCGAGCAGCCACAGGCCGAGGACGACGAGGAACGACAGGACGAGGAAGCCTGCGCCCCACCAGGCGGTGCCGGTGTCGCCCGCCATCCACTCGTCGACCACGATCGTCAGCCCCCACAGCTGGCCGATGACGACGGTGAGGGCCAGGGCCAGGCGGGCGTTCAGCTTCGAGGACCGCTCGGGCTCCTGCTCCGTACCGGCACCGGGGCCCGGGCCGGTGCGGCGGACCCGGGGGTCGCCGTAGCCGCTGGTGGGGCGGATCTGCGGGTAGCGCTCCTGGACCGGGCGGTTGAGGCGGGGCTGCGCGCTCCCGGGGGTGTAGGCGGGGCGCGGCGGATACGCGGCGCCGTCGTCGGGGGGCTGGTCCGCAGTGCCCGGGGGGCGATCGGGGACTTCCGGGTCGCGGGGGAAGGGGGTGTCGTCGCTCATGTGCGTTCGCTCCTCGTGGCCGCTCCCCCTGCCGAGGCGCCCGGGCAGCCGAGCCGCTCGGCCAGGCCGGGCCGCTCCTCGCCGAGCTGGCGGCACAGGCCCTCCTGGACGCTCTCGCCCGACCGGGTCGTGCCGACGGCCCAGATACTGCCGTCGACCTCCTCGACCAGGAGCACCTTGGGCAGCGCCCGGGGTGGCGGGCCCGCCGTCACCTCTCCGGTACGGGCGTCGAAGACGCCTTCGTGGCAGGGGCAGTACAGCTCGCCCTCGCTGCCCCGGTCCTTGCGCCACAGGACGGCGCAGGCGAGATGGGTGCAGACCGCCGAGTAGCCGGCGAGGGTGCCGTCCTCCATGCGGAGGGCGACCGCCCGGTCCGCCTCCTCGGGGTAGCGGAAGGCGAGGGACTCGCCGGGCAGCAACTGGTCGGCGATCTTCTTCACCTCGGGTGCGCCGTCGGCGTCACCGTGCCGGTGCAGGATGCCGGAGGCGACGCCGATGCCGCCGAGGGCGAGGCCGCCGGAGACGGTGGCCACGATCCGCAGGTAGTCGCGCCGGGTGGTGAGGGAGTCGGCGGCGATGCGGTCGTGCAGCGCCTCCTGGGCGGCGTCGGTCCCGCCGGGCCCCTCGGCCGGCGGCTGCTCGGTGACGCTCATCGCGCTCCCTCCCGTACATCCACCCCGTTGATCTCGACGACCGGCAGGCCCCCGGGGACCGGCCACTGGACCTTGTCGGCGGGGACGACCATCGCCACTCCGGTGGAGACGGTGGTCGTGCCGAAGGTGAAGGAGTCGGCGACCTGGACGCCGGGGCGCTCGTTCTGGAGCTCGTCGAGGGTCCCGTAGAAGAGGGCGCCGGTGGGGCAGACGGTCGCGCACATCGGCGCGAGGCCGTAGGCGGTGCGGTCGTAGCAGAGGTTGCACTTCATCTGCAGCTTCGCCTGGAGGTCGATCTTCGGGACGCCGAAGGGGCAGGCGTTGACGCAGTTGGCGCAGCCGATGCAGCGGGTGGTGTCGGCCTGCTGCACCACGCCGTCGGCGGTGACGAGGATGGCGTCGGCGGGGCAGACCTCGGCGCAGGGGGCGACCGGGTCCTCGCAGTGCATGCAGACGGTCGGGAGGGAGGCGACGGAGTGGCCCTCGTCGGGGTAGTCGAGGTGGATCATCGACTTGCCGCGGTGCGAGTCGCACTCGCGGCAGGCCGAGACGCACGCCTGGCAGCCGATGCAGCGCCCGGGGTCGATGAAGATCGTGCGGCCCATCATGAGCGGCGTCAGCTCCTCTCGGCGGTGCCACGGCCCTGCGGGGACGTCGGCGGCAGGGGGTCGGTTCGGGAGACCTGGGCCTCGGGGTAGGCGAGCTGCCCGGGGGCGGTCGGGGGCGCGGGGACCTCGTCGATCCGTTCGGCGGCCTCGATGCGGGCCGCGCAGACCTTGTACTCGGGGATCTTGGACCGGGGGTCGAGGGCGTCGATGGTGAGGGCGTTGGCGGCGGTCGGGACGGGCCAGTGGTACGGCACGAAGACGGTGTCGGGCCGGATCGCCTCGGTCACCAGGGCGGGGAAGACCTCGCTGCCCCGGCGGGTGACGACGCGGACCGGGTCGCCGTTGCGGAAGCCGTGCGAGGGGTGGACCTCGACCCAGGGCCGCGGGGTCTGTTCGACGAGGCCGCCCAGGCGGCGGGTCTGGTTGCCGGAGAGGAAGTGGGCGACGGTGCGGCCGGTGGTGAGGGAGAGGGGGTATTCCTCGTTGTACGGGTCCATGGGCGGGTGCCATTCGACGACCTGCATATGGATCCTGCCGTCCGGGTGGTAGGTCGTCCCGTCCTCGAAGAGGCGGGGGGTGCCCGGGTGGTCGGTGCTGGGGCAGGGCCAGGCGATGCCGCCGGTCTCCTCCAGGCGCTCGTAGGTGATGCCGTAGTAGTCGTTGACCGTGCCGGCCGAGGCGATGCGCAGCTCCTCGAAGACGGCCCGGGAGTCGGCGAAGTCGAACTTGTCGCCCGCGCCGAGGCGCTTGGCGAGTTCGCAGATCACCCAGGTGTCGGTGCGGACCCCGGCGGGCGGTTCCTGCGCCTTGTTGTGCTTGACGACCCGGGCCTCCGCATTGGCCATCACGCCCTCGTCCTCGGCCCAGACGGTGACGGGGAAGACGACGTGCGCGTTGGCGGCCGTCTCGGAGAGGAAGAAGTCGAACTGGGCGTGGAACTGGAGGGTGTCGTAGCCGTTCTTGACGGTCGCGTAGTTCGGGAGGGAGACGAAGGGGTTGTTGCAGATGCCGATCAGGCCGCGGATCTCCTCGCGCTGCATCTGCCAGACCATCTCCATCATGGAGGTGCCGGCGGGCGGGAGTTCGGACTCGTCGATGCCCCAGATCTCGCAGACCTGCCGGCGGTGCTCGGGGTTGGTGATGGAGCGGCCACCGGGCAGCAGGTCGGACTTCTGGCCGTGTTCCCGGCCGCCCTGACCGTTGCCCTGGCCGGTAATGGTGCCGTAGCCGGCGCCGGGCTTGCCGATGTTCCCGGTGGCGGTGCACAGGTTGATGATCGTCAGGCAGTTCTCCACGCCCTGGGAGTGGTGCTCGACCCCGCGGGCGTGCCAGGCCATGGCCTTGCCGGCGCCGGCGAACATCCGGGCCGCCCGGACGATCTGCTCCTCGGGGACGCCGCAGATCTGGGCGGCGCGGGAGGGCGGGTAGGCCTCGACGGTCCGCTTCACCTCCTCCCAGCCGGTGGTGTGCTCAGCGAGGAAGGCCTCGTCGGTGAGGCCCTCGGCGACGACCACGTGCAGGACGGCGCTGAAGAACGCCGAGTCGGTGCCGGGCTTGAGTGCGACGTGCAGGTCGGCGGTGCGGGCGATGGCCGTCTCGCGGGGGTCGACGACGATCAATGTGGCGCCCCGGTCGCGGGCGCCCCAGAGGTACTGGGTCATCACGGGGAAGCACTCGCCGACGTTGGATCCCGCGATGAGGAGGCAGTCGGTGAGGAGGATGTCGGAGAAGGGGTTGCCGGCGCGGTCGATGCCGAAGGACAGCTTGTTGGCGCCGGCGGCGGAGACCATGCACAGCCGGCCGTTGTAGTCGACGTGCCGGGACTTGAGGGCGACGCGGGCGAACTTGCCGACGAGGTACGTCTTCTCCGAGTAGAGGCTGGCTCCGCCGAGCAGGCCGAAGGAGTCGTTGCCGTACTCGCTCTGGATGCGGCGGATCTCGGAGACGGTGAAGTCGAGCGCCTCGTCCCAGCTCGCCTCGCGGAACTCCTCGTCGCGATTGCGGCGCATGAGCGGGGCGGTGAGCCGGTCGGGGTGGTTGACCTGCTGGTAGGCGTTGATGCCCTTGGGGCAGAGCCGCATCCGGTTGATGTCGTGGTTGCGGGGTTCGACGCCGAAGACCTTGCCGCCGTGGTCGACCCGCAGGTACATGCCGCACTGCACGCCACAGAAGCAGCAGTGGGTGGGGACGAGCGTCTCGCCCTCCTGGTCGGCGTGCCAGCGGTCGGCGGGGATGCCGCCGGCGTCGCGGAAGTTGCGGGTGCCGGGCGGGGCGAGGGAGGGGTCGAGCGGGAGACGGTCGGGGCGGCCCACGTGCTGCTGGGTCACTTGAAGCCCTTCTTGACGTGGGTGAGGTAGGCGTTGCCGCGCATGACCCGCTTGCAGCGGGGGCAGTACCGGGGCCCGTCGGCGAAGCCGAGATCGAGGTCGCGCATGGTGCCCTGGAGGTTCTCGACGTACGGGCCGGTGTCGATGGGCTCCCCGCAGCGGAGGCAGCCGAGGACCTCGTCGCCGTCCTTCTTGCGGGAGGTGTACTTGAAGAGCTGCATGCCGACGGCGGCGGGCCGCTGCACGATGTGGAAGAACTTCCCGAACGGGATGTAGATGAGCGTGAAGACCACCGAGACCATGTGCAGGATCGCCAGGAACTCGTAGCCGCCGCCGTGCAGGAAGATCGACGAGAAGGTGAGCAGCAGGCCGGTCACGGAGATGACGATGAGGGCGATCAGCGGCACCAGGTCGTAGGCGAAGCGCTGGCCGGTGATGGCGCCGCGGTCCTTCATCCGGCGCCACAGGAAGTAGGACGCGCCGGGGATGACGAGGACGGCGGCGATGTCGAGGCCGTGGAACATCAGCCAGCCGACGATGTTCAGCGAGTCGAACCCGAGGACCTTGAAGCCCCAGATCCGCATCTCGTAGCCGGGCCCGGACCCGGTGGACGAGGTGAAGGTGAACCAGCCCCAGGTGAGCGGGAAGGTGATCAGGGCGGCGAGGACGCAGCCCCAGAAGATCAGCTGGTGGGCGGCCCAGCGGGCGTGCGAGCGGGCGCCGAGGAACTTCTGGAACCCGAGGTAGGTGGCGATCATCCTCGGCAGCGCGGTGGGCGCCCTGCGGAAGTTGGCGGCCGAGAAGAAGGAGCGCCAGCCCTGCTTGAAGAGGCGGCGGGCGCCGGGCGCGGAGATCCACACGGTGTAGCGGTAGGCGACGCCGAAGGCGAGGAAGACGGTGGCGACGGCGTACGGGAGGAGCGCCGAGTCGAAGTCGCGCAGGAGCCGGCTGCCGAGCACGATCGCGACGATCAGCAGGACGGAGACGACGGTTCCGGCGAGGGCGGCCCGGCGGCGCACGTCGGCCGGGGTCTGGCGGCGGACGTCGGGGGACGTCGGGGCGACGGGCACGGGGCCCTCGGGGGGCTCCGTCACGCGGGCAGGTGGCTCGGTCACGCGGACACGGTAGGGCGCTATGCCCCATTTGGGCATGTTCTCCGCGTCGGGAGGGTGAACGTTCCCTCAGATGGCGTTCAGGCCGTGGGACCGGAAGACGGCCCGGGCCCGGGCGATCTCGTCGGGGGTCGGGGAGGGGGTGTCGTGGAGCGTGAAGGGCTTGGCGAGTGCTTGCCACTTCGCTTCGCCGAGCTTGTGGAAGGGGAGGATGTCGACGCGCGAGACATTGCCCAGTCCGGCGGCGAAGGCGGCGACACCCTCGACGTTGTCGGGGTCGTCGGTGAGGCCCGGGACGAGCACGAAGCGGACGTGGACCTCCTGGCCGAGGTCGGCGAGGCGGCGGGCGAAGTCCAGGGTCGGCCGCAGCGGCCGGCCGGTGACCTTCTGGTACGTGTCCGGGTCCCAGGACTTGATGTCCAGGAGGACGAGGTCGGTGTCGCGCAGCAGGGCGTCGGTGGCGCGGACGCCCAGGAAGCCGGAGGTGTCGAGGGCGGTGTGGAAGCCGAGCTCGTGCTTCATCCGGTGGAGCAGCTCGCCGGTGAAGACGGGCTGCAGGAGGGGTTCGCCGCCGGAGACGGTGGCCCCGCCGCCGGACGCCTGGATGAAGCGGGTGTACTTCGCGGCTTCGGCGATCACGGCGTCGGCGGAGGTGCGGGTGCCGTTGCGCATCCGCCAGGTGTCGGGGTTGTGGCAGTAGAGACAGGTCAGCGGGCAGCCGGAGAGGAAGGTGACGAAGCGGGTCCCGGGGCCGTCGACACCGGTCGACAGGTCCCAGGAGTGCACCGAGCCCTCGGAGGGGCGCCGGGTCGCGGCGGCGGCCGGCGTCGCGGGACCGGGCGCGGCGATCGGCGCGATCGTGGCCCGCGCGGTCGGCGTGAGCTGCGTGGTCGGCGTGGGCTGCGTGGTCGGCGTGCTCGGCGTGCTCGGCGTGACCTGCGTGGGCGTGACCGCCGGGGTCGTCGTGGTCATGGCAGGACCTCTCCGTTCCGAAGGGACGGCCCCGGGGCCGGGGTGAGGGTGAGGCCCGGCCCCGGGGCGCTGAGGGCTACGGCGTCGCCGCTACAGCGAGCCGTGGAAGGTGCGGTTGATGACGTCGAGCTGCTGGTCTCGGGTCAGCCGGACGAAGTTGACCGCGTATCCGGAGACCCGGATGGTCAGCTGCGGGTAGTTCTCCGGGTGCTCCATCGCGTCCATCAGCACGTCCCGGTTGAGGACGTTGACGTTCATGTGGAAGCCGCCGCCGGCCATGTAACCGTCCAGGACACCCGCCAGGTTGGTGATCCGCTCCTCGGGGGTGCGGCCCAGGCCGTCCGGGGTGACCGTGTTGGTCAGCGAGATGCCGTCCTCGGCGTCGTCGTAGGGGAGCTTGGCGACCGACAGGGCCGAGGCCACGTATCCGTGGCTGTCGCGGCCGTTCATCGGGTTGGCGCCCGGGGCGAACGGCTCGCCGGCGCGGCGGCCGTCGGGGGTGTTGCCGGTCTTCTTCCCGTAGACGACGTTCGAGGTGATCGTCAGGATGGACTGGGTGTGCGTCGCGTCCCGGTAGGTCGGGTACTGACGGAGCTTCTCCATGAAGTCGTGCACGATGCGCACGGCGATGTCGTCCGCCGCGTCGTCGTTGTTGCCGTACGCCGGGTAGTCGCCCTCGATCGCGAAGTCGACCACGAGCCCGCTCTCGTCGCGGACCGGCCGGACGGTGGCGTGCTTGATCGCCGACAGCGAGTCCGCCGCCACCGAGAGGCCCGCCGCGCCGAAGGCCATCGTCCGCATCGGCGCGTAGTCGTGCAGGGCCATCTCGATGCGCTCGTAGGCGTACTTGTCGTGCATGTAGTGGATGACGTTCATCGCGTGCACGTACGTCCTGGCCAGCCAGTCGAGCATCGCGTCGTACCGCTCGGCGACGGTCTCGTAGTCGAGGACCTCGCCCTCGATCGGCTCGAAGCCCTCGGCGACGACCTTGCCGGACTTCTCGTCCCGCCCGCCGTTGATCGCGTAGAGCAGCGCCTTGGCCACGTTGACCCGGGCGCCGAAGAACTGCATCTGCTTGCCCATCGCGGACGGCGAGACACAGCACGCGATGGCGGTGTCGTCCCCGTACTTGGGACGCATCAGCTCGTCGGACTCGAACTGGATCGCCGAGGTGTCGATGGCGACCTTCGAGGCGAAGTCCTTGAAGCCCTGCGGCAGCCGGGGCGACCAGAAGACGGTCAGGTTGGGCTCGGGGGCCGGGCCGAGGTTGTACAGCGTCTGCAGGTAGCGGAAGGAGGAGCGGGTCACCAGCGGACGGCCGTCGGCGCCGATGCCGCCGATGGACTCCGTCACCCACGTCGGGTCGCCGGAGAAGCCCTGGTTGAAGTCCTCGGTGCGCAGGAAGCGGACGATGCGCAGCTTGATGACGAAGTCGTCGATCAGCTCCTGCGCCTGCTCCTCCGTCAGCACACCCGCCTCGATGTCGCGCTGCAGGTAGATGTCGACGAAGGTGGAGGTGCGGCCGAGGGACATCGCCGCGCCGTTCTGCTCCTTCACGGCGGCCAGGTAGGCGAAGTACGTCCACTGGATCGCCTCGCGGCCGGTCGCGGCGGGCCGGGAGATGTCGTAGCCGTACGACCGCGCCATCGCCTTCAGCTCGCCCAGGGCCTTGATCTGCTCGGCCAGTTCCTCGCGGTCGCGGATGACGGAGTCCGTGGGCCACTCCTTCTCGACCCCGGCCTTCTCGTCCTGCTTGGCCTCGATCAGCCGGTCCACGCCGTAGAGGGCGACGCGGCGGTAGTCGCCGATGATGCGGCCCCGGCCGTAGGCGTCCGGCAGGCCGGTGATCACACCGGAGGAGCGGCAGGCCCTGATCTCGGGCGTGTACGCGTCGAAGGTGCCCTCGTTGTGGGTCTTGCGCAGCCGCGTGTAGACCTCCTTGACCTGCGGGTCGGGCTCGTAGCCGTAGTCCCGCAGCGAGGATTCGACCATCCGCCAGCCGCCGTTCGGCATGATGGCGCGCTTGAGGGGGGCGTCGGTCTGCAGGCCGACGATCAGGTCGAGGTCCTGGTCGATGTAGCCGGGGGCGAAGGCGTCGATCGCCGACGGGGTCTGCACGTCGACGTCGTACACGCCGCGCTCGCGCTCCACGGGGAAGAGCGCGAGGAGCTTGTCCCACACCGCCGTCGTGCGCCCGGTGGGGCCGGCGAGGAAGGAGTCGTCGCCCTCGTACGGCGTGTAGTTCTGCTGGATGAAGTCGCGGACGTCGACGGCGTCGCGCCACAGTCCGCCCTTGAAGCCCTTCCAGGCCGTCTCGGCCCGCTCGTTCACCGTTGCCTCAGCAGGGGTCGCAGTCATCGCCCGCACCGCCTTCTTCGAATCATTCGATCGCGTCGTTGCCTGCCTCCATTGCACGCCTTTTGATCGATCAAATGGCTCGGCATTGGTCACCGGTCGACGGCCATTGGTCCCCTTCCCGGCATGCGGAAAGGCCCCGCCTGAGCGGGGCCTTCGCCGTGGTGCGGACGCGCCGGTCAGCTGGGCGCCTCCGCGCCCTTGCGGGCGTAGAACCACCAGGTCACGACCGTGCAGCTGGCGTAGAAGGCCACGAAGCCCCACATCGCGCTGGTCACGGCCACCGAGCCGAACAGGGCCGGGATGAAGAAGAAGCCGTAGGCGGCGATGGCCGAGGTGAAGCCGGTGACCGCGCCGGACTCCATCTCGCACTGCTTCAGCGCCTTCGTGTACTCCGGCGTGCCCTCCGTGAGCCCCTTCAGATGGGTCGAGCGGAAGATCACCGGGATCTGCCGGAAGGTCGAGCCGTTGCCGATGCCGGAGAAGAAGAACGCGGCGAGGAAGCAGAAGAAGAAGCCGTAGAAGCTGCCCGCGTCCGAGCCGGACGGCAGGAAGGTGATGACGCCGATGATCGAGGCCGCCATGCCCACGAAGGACAGGATGGTCACCCGGGCGCCGCCCAGCTTGTCCGCGACCCAGCCGCCCGCCCACCGGGCCAGGGCGCCGACGGCCGGGCCCATCCAGGCGTAGGTGGCGACGGAGTAGTCCGGGAACGTGGTCTTGATCAGCATCGGCAGCGCGGCGGCGAAGCCGATGAAGGAGCCGAAAGTGCCGACGTACAGCCAGGTCATCAGCCAGTTGTGCTTGCGCTTGAAGATGATCTTCTGCTGGCTGAAGGGGGTGGACGCCACCTTCAGGTCGTTCTGGCCGAACCAGGCCACGGCCGCGAGGACCAGCAGCACCGGCACCCAGATGAAGGCCGCGTTCTGCAGGTAGACCGGGGTGCCGTCGGCCCTGTGCTGGGCCGAGCCGATCGCGATGGTCGAGAAGGTGATGACGATCGGGGTCAGGAGCTGGACCACCGAGACGCCCAGGTTGCCGAGCCCGCCGTTGATGCCGGTCGCGCTGCCCTTCCTCGCCTTCGGGAAGAAGAAGCCGATGTTCGCGAGCGAGGAGGCGAAGTTGGCGCCGCCGATGCCGCACAGGGCGGCGATGGCGACCATCACGCCGTACGGCGTCGACGGGTTCTGGATCGCGATGCCCAGCCAGATCAGCGGCACGATCAGCACGACCGTCGACAGCGCGGTGAAGCGGCGCTGGCCGACGCGGGGGCCGAGGAAGGTGTAGAAGATCCGGGCCGTACCACCGGTCAGGCCGGGGATCGCCGTCAGCCAGAACAGCTGCGAGGTCGAGAAGCCGAAGCCGACGTCCTTCAGGTTGGTCGCGGTGACGCTCCACACCTGCCAGACGACGAAGGCCACCAGGAGCGCCGGGACCGCGATCCACAGGTTGCGGTTGGCGACGCGCTTGCCGATCGACTTCCAGAAGAGCTCGTTCTCGGGCTCCCAGTCGGTGATCGGCCGGCCGGGGCGGTACTGCTCCGCGTCGTACGAGGGTGCCGGCCCGCTCGTCGCCGCTCTGCTGTCCTGGACTACGGAACTCATGGCGCTTCCCTGGGGGTGGGGACTAGGGGACCTGCGCGGTCCTTCCTTGCTCCTCCACCGTGCGCCCCGGCACAGGGGGTGCGGGAGAGGCCATGGTCGCGACCCGGGCGGGCGGAGGTCCCGTCGGACCCGGGTCTCCGGTCCGTCTCAGGTCGCCCGTCCCTCGCAGGTCTCCCGTCAGTCGCGGGCCGTAGGGACACCCGCCACGACCTCGTGGACCGGCAGCGCCACCGACGGGTCGTCCAGACAGACGCCGGTCCGCAGGGAGAACTCCTGCTTGAGCATCGGCGAGGCCACCACCGGCTCCCCGTCCCGCGTCCCCATGATCCCGTCGGCGATCACGTCCGCCCCGGAGAACGGGTCGCGGTTGCCCACCGCGTACACCTCGCCCGCGCCGTCCCTGAAGAGCGCCGCCTCGCCGCCGTCCGCGAGCACGGCGGTCCGCCCGCGCCCCGGCTCCAGGAACTCCACCCCGTCCCCGTACGGGCCGAAGCGGGCCAGCGCCTCGGGGTCGTCGAGAACCTCGCGCCACTCGTCGCGGTAGGCAGCCACGTGCCGCTCCATCTGGGCCTCCAGCTCCGCGCCGATCCCGAGCCGGTCCTCGACGAGCACCTCCCGCAGATGGCCGAGCCCGCCGTCGAGCCGCTCCAGCCACGCCGACGTCCGCTCCAGCCGCTCCCCGGTCCGTACGTAGTACATGAGGAACCGGTCGATCAGCGCGAAGAGTTCGGCCGCCGAGAGGTCGGAGGCGAGCAGATCGGCGTGGCGGGGGCTGGTGCCGCCGTTGCCGCAGACGTACAGGTTCCAGCCGCCGGCGGTGGCGATCACGCCGATGTCCTTGCCGCGCGCCTCCGCGCACTCGCGCAGACAGCCCGACACCCCGCCCTTGATCTTGTGCGGCGCCCGCAGACCCCGGTAGCGCAGCTCCAGGTCGATCGCGAGCCGCACCGAGTCGCCCTGCCCGTAGCGGCAGAACTTCGACCCGACGCAGGACTTCACCGTCCGCAGCGACTTGCCGTACGCGTGCCCCGACTCGAAGCCGGCATCGAGCAGCCGGCGCCAGATGACCGGCAGTTCCGCCTTCCGCGCGCCGAAGAGATCGATCCGCTGACCACCGGTGATCTTCGTGTACAGGCCGTGGTCACGGGCGACCTCGCCGAGGACGATCAGCTGCTCGGCGGTGATCTCGCCGCCGGGGACGCGCGGGACGACCGAGTACGTGCCGTCCTTCTGGAGGTTGGCGAGGAAGAGGTCGTTGGAGTCCTGCAGGGCCGCCTGTTCGCCCTGCAGGATGTGGCGCAGCCCGAGTTCGGGGGCGAGGGTGCCGAGGACGTTGGCGACGACCGGCTTGCAGACGACGCAGCCCTCGCCGCCGCTCCCGTACTTCTCCGTCAACTCGCTGAAGGAACGGATGTGTTCCTCCCGTACGCGGGCGTAGACGTCCGACCGGGACAGCTCGGGGAAGTGCTCGCACAGGCCGCGCGGCTTCTCCACCCCGGCGGCGTCGAGGACGGCCTGCAGGGTGTTCACGCAGCCGCCGCAGCCGGTGCCCGCCTTCGTGCAGCGCTTGACCCCGCCGACGTCCGTCAGCCCGTGCTCGGTGATCGCGCCGCGCACCGCGCCCTTGGTGACGTTGTGGCACGAGCAGACGACGGCGTCGTCGGGCAGGCTGTCCGCGCCGGGCAGCTCGCCGCCACCCCCGCCCGAGGGCAGCAGGAATGCCTCGGGCGGCGCGGGGAGGGTCCGCCCGGCGTGCGGCTTCAGCGAGCCGTACGCCTCCGCGTCACCGACCAGGATGCCGCCGAGCAACCGCCCGTCGGGGCCGAGCAGCAGCTTCTTGTAGACGCCCTCGCGGCCGTCGGAGAAGACGACCTCGGTGGCCTGCGGCCCGGCGGCGAACGGGTCGCCGAAGGAGGCCACGTCCGCGCCGAGGAGCTTCAGCTTGGTGGAGGTGTCGGCGCCGGTGAAGACGAGGTCGCCCGCTCCCGCGAGCCGGTCCGCGACGGTCTCGGCCATCTGGTAGCCGGGAGCGACGAGCCCGTAGACCCGCCCGTCGCAGGTCTGGGCGCACTCGCCGATCGCGTAGACGTACGGGTCGGTGGTGCGGCAGTGCTCGTCGACCGCGACGCCCCCTCGGTCGCCGACCGCGAGCCCCGACTCCCGCGCGAGCCGGTCGCGTGGCCGCACCCCGGCCGAGAAGACGACCAGGTCGGCCGGGATGCGCGTGCCGTCGGACAGCTTCAGGCAGCGCGCCCGCCCGTCGGCGTCCGTCTCGATCTCGGCGGCGCCGACACCGGTGTGCACGGCGACGCCCATCGACTCGATGGTGGCCCGCAGCGCGGCCGCCCCGCCGTCGTCGACCTGGAGCGGCATCAGCCGGGGCGCGAACTCGACGACGTGTGTGGCCAGTCCGAGGGTGCGCAGCGCGCCCGCCGCCTCCAGGCCGAGGAGCCCGCCGCCGACGACGACGCCCGTGGCCCGGCCCGCGCCGCCGCGGTCCTTCGCGTACGAGCGGAGGGCGTCGACGTCGTAGAGCGTGCGGTACGTGAAGCAGCCGGGCGCGTCGGCGCCGGGGATCGGCGGCACGAACGGGTACGAGCCGGTGGCCAGGACCAGCGCGTCGTAGGCGACGACCGCGCCGGAGGTCGTGGTGACCGTGCGGGCGGCCGTGTCGATCTGCTCGGCGGGGTCGCCCAGGCGCAGGTCGATGCCGTGGTCGGCGAGGAAGTCCGGCGCGGCGAGCCCGAGATCGGCCGGGTCCGTGCCCGTGAAGACGGACGAGAGGTGGACCCGGTCGTAGGCCGGGACGTCCTCCTCGGCGAGCACCACGACCCTCCAGCCAGGAGCCGCCGGATCGGCGGGGTCGGCGAGGGCGCCACGCTCGGCGAGCGCCTCCAGGAGGCGGTGGCCGACCATGCCGTGGCCGATCAGCACGAGGGTCTGGGTGGGGGTGGCCATGGCGGGCTCTCCGTGGGGTAGAGGGGTGTCCGTCTCCGACCGTAGGCGGGCTCCGGGGGCGGTTCGGAGCCGTGAAAGACCCGAGGCGGGGGGACTTGTGGCCCGCGCGCCCGGGCCCAACGGCGGTGCCTCCGCCACGGCGGCCCGGCTTAGCGTGAAGGGGTGGGGGTCGTGGGGTGTACGACACCGCCGCCACGGCCCCGACGTACTTGGCGGCGCTCATCCGGAGGTGCGTCACGATGCTGGTTCTCGCCGTGCACGGCAGCGCGGTCCCCGAGGCGGGCGCGACGGTCGAGCGGCTCGCGCAGTCGGTGCGGGCGCTCACGGGCACCCGGGTCGTGGTCGGCCACCTGGACCACCAGGCGCCCTCGCTGGACGAGGTCCTCGGCTCCTGCCCGGGCGCGGTGGTCGTGCCGCTGCTCCTCGGCGACGGCTACCACCGGACCGTCGACATCCCGGCGGTCGCCCGCCGCCACGACTGCCTCGTCACGCCCGGGCTGCGCGGCGTACCGGCCGTGGGCCTGGCCCTGCACGACCGCCTGGTGGAAGCGGGCGGGCCGGGAGACGCGGTGGTGGTGGCAGGGGCCGGGTCGTCGAGGCCGGGCGGCAACGGCGGTACGGAGGCGGCGGCGGGGCTCCTCGCGCGGCGAGTCGGAGTGCCGGTGGTGACGGCGTACTGCTCGGCCGCGGAGCCGACCGTGCCGGACGCGGTGGAGGCGTTGCGGGCCGCCGGCCACGCGCGCGTGTCGATCGCGACGCACCTGCTGGCCCCGGGCCGCTTCACGCGCGCGCTCGCCGAGGTGCCGGGCACCTGGACGGTCGCGGCGCCCCTGGGCGCCCATCCGGGGCTCGCCCGCACGGTGGCCTGGCGGTACGGCGAGGCGCCCCGGTCCGCGCGGGCGGCACTCGCGCGGAGCGCGTCCTGACGGGCCGCAGCGCCCCGCCGAGCACGCCGGGGCTGCCGCGCCCCACCGAGCAGACCCCGCGACCGGGCCGCCGTCCGCGCCCCACCGAACACCCCGCGCCGAGCTGAGCACCGCCCACGAGCGCCGATCCGCGAGCACCACCCCACCAGCACCGCCCCACAAGCGCCGGTCCGCGTGCCGAACTCCCCGGCCGGCCTGGCGCTCTGGTGTTCTGGGGCGCATGACACAACCGTTCCTGCCGCTCACCGCGCGGTCGCGCGCGGAGGCGCACCGCGCCGCCACGCCGCTCGAGCTCTTCTTCGACCTCTGCTTCGTCGTCGCCGTCTCCCAGGCCGGTGCCGAGCTCGTGCACGCGATCGCCGAACACCACGCCGCCGACGGGATCACGCACTACGCGATGGTGTTCTTCGCCATCTGGTGGGCCTGGATGAACTTCACCTGGTTCGCCTCCGCGTACGACAACGACGACGTCCTCTACCGCGTCGTCACGCTCGTCCAGATCGCCGGCGTCCTGATCCTCGCCGCCGGGGTCTCCAAGGTGTTCGAGGACGACTTCTCCATCGCCGTCCTCGGCTACATCGTGATGCGGATCGCCCTCGCCTCCCAGTGGCTGCGCGCCGCCCACCACGCGACGGACCCCGGCGAGCGCACGATGTGCAGGCGGTACGCGGGCGGGGTGCTGCTCGTCCAGCTCGGCTGGATCGCCTTCCTCTGGGCACCCGACTCCGCCAAGCCCTGGATCTTCCTGGCCGGGGTCGTCGCCGAGCTGGCCGTCCCCGCGTTCGCGGAGAAGGACGTCAACACCCACTGGCACGCGCACCACATCGCGGAGCGCTACGGCCTGTTCACCATCATCGTGCTCGGCGAGACGATCTTCGCGGCGACCGTGGCCGTCAAGACGGGCGTCCAGGAATACGACGCCCTGGACCAGGTGCTCCCGATCGCCGCCGGCGGCCTCCTGATCGTCTACGCCGCCTGGTGGATCTACTTCGCCGCCCCGGCCCACCTCCGTCTCTCCTCCAACCGGCAGGGCTTCCTCTGGGGCTACGGCCACTACCTGATCTTCGCCTCCGCCGCCGCCATCGGCGCCGGCATCGAGGTCGCCGTCGAGCAGACGGTGGGCAAGGCGCACATCTCCACCCTGGCCGCCTCCTCGGCGGTGACGATCCCCGCCGCGCTCTTCCTGCTCTGCGTGTGGCTGCTGCACGCCCGGTACTTCAAGGTGGGCATCGCGCAGCAGCTCGTGCTGCCCGTGTCGGCGCTCGCGATCCTGATGTGCACGTTCGCCGGGCGCTGGGCGGTGCTGATCGCGGGCCTCGTCGCGGCGGCGACGGTGGCGGTCGGGGTGACGCTGGCCGCGCGCAACCCCGAATCACGCGGAGCCGGACCCGGCCACGGCCACGGGACCCCCGAGCACGGTCCGGGGCATTGACCGAACACCCGTGGTAATCAGGAACCATGACGAACCATGATGCGATCACGGACGTGACCGGGCTGCGGGTCGGCCACGCGCGCGTGGAGGGGCCGGGAGCGCTGAGCGGTACCACGGTCGTCCTCGCCCCGGAGGGCGGGGCGGTGGCGGCCGTGGACGTGCGCGGCGGGGGCCCGGGGACCCGGGAGACCGACGCGCTCGACCCTCGCAACCTCGTCCAGAAGATCGAGGCCGTGGTCCTGACCGGCGGCAGCGCGTACGGGCTCGACTCGGCCGGCGGGGTGATGGCCTGGCTGGAGGAGCACGGGCGCGGGGTGCGGGTCGGGCCCGAGCCCACGCACGTGGTCCCCGTGGTCCCCGCCGCCTGTGTCTTCGACCTGGGCCGGGGCGGCGACTTCTCGGCCCGGCCCGACGCGTCCACCGGGCGGGCCGCCGTGGAGGCCGCCGCCGCGACGGAGCTCCACGCGCGCGTGGAGACGGGCGCGGTCGGCGCGGGCACCGGAGCGGTGGTCGGCGGGATCAAGGGCGGTGTCGGTACGGCCAGTACGGTCCTGGAGTCGGGGATCACCGTCGGCGCGCTCGTCGTCGTCAACGCGGTCGGCTCGGCGGTCGACCCGGAGTCGGGCGTCCTGTACGGGGAGCTGTTCCAGGGCGGCGGCCCGGACCGGCCGGAGCCCGCGGTCCACGCGGCGGCGCTGCGGCGGCTCGCGGAGGCGCGGGAGAAGACCAGCCCGCCGATACTGAACACCACCCTCGCGGTCGTGGCGACCGACGCCGAGCTGAACCGCGCGCAGGCACAGAAGCTCGCCGGCACGGCGCACGACGGCATCGCGCGCGCCGTCCGCCCGGTGCACCTCCTCACCGACGGGGACACCGTCTTCGCCCTCGCGACCGGTGGCCGCCCGCTGCCCCCCGAGACCGGTCCGCTCGCCCTCAACGAACTCCTCGCGACCGGCGCCGACCTGGTGACCCGGGCGATCGCGCGGGCGGTCCGCGAGGTCGCCGAAGGGGTGGCGGGACCGGGGGGCGACTTCCCCGCGCACCGCGAGCTGTACGGACCGGAGGTCGCTGTCGACTCCCCGTCCAATAAAGGGAGTTGACGGACTCGGCGACCGGCGCGCGGGAACCATCCGCGCGCCCCCTTCGTTTTGCCGAACCCGGACACGATGTCAGACCCAGGGACTACGTTTAGCAAGCACCAAGTGACATGCGGCGACGGCCTGGAGAACCCCTTGAACGATCCGCAGGATCCTCACGATCCGTACGAGACGACCGAGACGCACCTCGCGCGGCTCCTCGGCCGGGCGCTCAACTCCTTCGACCTCCCCGACAGCACGATCGAACGCCTGGAGACGGCGTTCGCCCACTCCAGCACGCTGCACTCCTCGCACCACAGCGCGACGCTGCACCGCACGACGTACCGCCACACCTATCTCCTCGCCGACGGCACCGCGCTCGGGCTCTGGGAGCTCGTGCACAACTCCGGCCGGGCCGGCGTCGAGCAGCACGAGGTGTACGCGGACGAGGCGGAGGCCCGGCTCGCCGCGTCCCGGCTGCCGACCCGCCTCTCCCCCGGCTGGGAGGTGGAGCGCTCCTCCGGGCCGGAGTTCGACGAGGACAGCGACCTGGAGCTGCTGAGCGCGCTCCTGTCCCGCCCGATACCGAAGCAGCCCCGGATGTACGTCCCGGACAACTCCCCGGACCACGCCCGCCGGGTGCTGCGCCGCGCGGAGAACCCGGACCGGCCCGGCGAGGAGACGGCACGCCGGCTGCGGTTGGCCTTCGCGCACCACATCACCCAGGCCTTCGGCCGCCTGTGCGGGGTCGAGGGCGGCGGCCGGGACGCCGGATTCACGCTCTACGAGCACGCGTTCCTGCTGCTCGACGGCAGCGAGCTGAGCCTGTGGGAGGTCGAGCACACGGCCACGCCTGACGGCCGCCACATGTGCGAGGTCTACGACGACGAGCACGCGGCCCGCGAGGCGATGGAGCACCGCGCCCGCGTGCGGTGAAGGAACGGGAGGAGGGCGGCAGGAGGGCGGGAGTCTCGCCCTCCTACCCGGTGCGGACCAGGAGGGCCACGGTCACTCCGGTCAGCCGCTCCGTGCCGGTCGCGGTGTAGCGGGCGCGCAGGGCCCGCGCCTGCTCGGCCGGGAGCGCGTCCAGCGGATCGGCCGCGTCACCGGGCACCACCAGCCAGATCCGCTGCTCCCCCCGCAGGCAGGCGGCCGGGTCGGGGCACTCGGTCGACCACAGGTCCGCACGGTCGGCCGCCGCCGTGGCCAGGAAGACATCGCGCGGCCTCAGCTCGTCCCGCAGATAGAAGCGGACGCCGACGTCGAGCATGCGCCAGTAGTCGTCGCCCCGGTCGAAGACGACCGCGTCGCCGGGCCGGTGGTACGTCTCGATGGTCCGCGCGGCGCCCTCGAAGTCGATGCCGTGCCAGAAGTGCGCGTACGGCCGCCGCACGGCCTGCTGGTCCTGCAGGGTGAGGACGACGAGCGCCACCAGGACCGCCGCGACGACACCCCGCGCCTTCGGTCGGGCGATTCCCGCGAGCCCCGCACCGGCGAGCACCGCCCACGCGGGGAGCGTGAAGAGGAGATAGCGGAAGTAGAAGTAGGAGACGTCGCCGTGCGAGACGGCCCAGAGCAGCAGCGGGGGCAGCACGGCGAGCGCGGAGACGCCCAGGAGCCCGCCCCGGGCCCCCGGCCTCGACCCCAACCCTGGCCCCGGCCCCGACACCGCCCCCGGCCTCGGGGATCCGGCCCTGCGCTCGCCCCAGGCCAGGACGGCGAGCGTGGTCACGGCCCCGGCGACGAGGGCGGAGGCGTACAGCTGGGGCAGGAAGGTGACCAGGCTCCAGACGTCCGGGCGGGGGATCCAGGAGATCTGACGGCCCGCCTGAGCCCGCCCGAGCAGCGCGACGGGAGCGACCACGGCCACCCCCGCCAGCGCGGCGAGGCCGAAGCGCAGCGCGATCCGGCGCTCCTCGCGGGCCCGCCACGCCACGGCGACCAGCTGCCCGGCCAGGACCGTCAGCGCCACCATGTGCAGCAGGCCGACGGCCGCCACGCACAGGCCGTACGCGGCCCACCGCCACCGGCTCTCCGGACGGTCGAGGGCCCTCAGGAGCAGCAGCGTGGAGGCGGTGACGGCGAGGACCACCAGGGCGTACGGGCGGGCCTCGTGGGCGTAGCGCGTCACGACCGGGGCGAGCGCGAAGAGGAGGCCGGCGGCAAGACCGGCGCGGGCGCCGAAGAGCCGCCGGCCGATCAGCGCCGTGCAGCCGGCCGTGCCGGCCATCGCGAGGGCCGAGGGCAGACGCAGCGCGGTGGCGGAGTCCCCGAAGACGGCCGTCCAGCCGTGCAGGAGCAGGTAGTAGCCGCCGAGCACGGCGTCCACGCGCTGGACCGTGTCGAAGAGCTGCGCCGTGGACCGGGTGACCATGTCCCAGGTGTTGAGCTCGTCCTGCCACAGCACCGGCCGGCCGATCGCGTACAGCGACAGCACGAGCGAGACCAGCGTCGGCCACAGCCAGACGCCGTGCCGCCGCCCCCGCGCCGCGTCGTGGCGGCCGCCGGGACGCGGCGTACGGTCCGCGGCCGGCGAGTCGGCGGCGGGCAGCGTCGACGAGGAGGTCGCCATGCCGGCCTCAGTCCCGACCCGCGACGGCCGGCTCCGGGATCGGGGCGGACCCGAGCCCCCGTACGGCGAACGCTCGGTTGGCGCGGGTCTGTTCGCGGTACGTCTCCGGCAGATCCGGCAGGCCGAGCAGCCGGTCGCAGGCCGCGAGGGAGGCGGCGTGGTCGCCGACCCAGTACGCGGTGATCGAGTACTCGAACAGCAGCCCCCACCGGTACACCCAGGGCTGCGTGAAGAGGAGGTCGTCCGGCTGCGCGCGGCCGACGACGGCGGAGACGATCGCGTGCGCGGAGTGGTGGCGGCCCCTCAGCCGTAGCCGCGAGGCCAGTTCGTAGCAGGCTTCGAGCCGCTCGGGCCGCGCGTCCCAGGCGCGGGTCAGGGTGTCCATCGCGGCGGGCCAGTCGCCGGACTCGGCCCGCAGGACCCCGGCCTGCAGCAGCGCGTAGTACACCTCCTCCGCCCAGCCGCCCATGGCCGCCCGGCGCTCGTAGAGCGCGATGGCGTCGGCGGTGCGGCCGAGGTCCCGCATGGTCTGCGCGAGATAGAAGACCGTACGGACGTTGGCCGGGTCGCGTTCGAGTTCGGCGCTCAGCAGGCGGGCGTCGCGTTCGAACTTGTCGTGACGCGAGCCGCCGTCGGCGTGGTCCTGGATGAACAGCGCGTCCAGGTTCTCCTGGACGTGGTCCTGGTCGGCCGTCAGGTACTCATGGGTGACGCCCTCGTACCGCCACGGCAGATCGCCCCTGACCAGGCGCTTGATGCGGTACTCCAGCGCGCCCTCGTGCCGGAGCATGTAGGCGTCGGCGGTCAGCGGGGGCAGCGGGCCGTCCTGCCGCAGGACGAGGTCGGCGTCGAGGAGCAGAAGGTAGTCGGCGCGGCCCCTGGCATGGGAGATGTTCAGGCTCCGGTTGTGCCCGAAGTTCACCCACGGCTCCTCGTGGAGCTCGCCGGGGACGCCGTCGAGCGCCTTGCGGATCAGGTCCTGGGTCCCGTCGGTCGAGCCGGTGTCGGAGATGACCCAGGTGTCCACCAGGTCCCGGACGGAGGCGAGGCACCGCTCGATGACGCGCGCCTCGTTCTTGACGATCATGCACAAGCAGACGGAAGGCTTCACGGCAACACCGCTTCCGGGGGTCGGTCGGGCAGCGACCGTACGCACGGGCCTGCGAGGCGGCGGGACGGCACGCCGACGGCCCGCCCGGAGTTCGCTACCGCGTACGCACCCATTGGGATTCCGCCGCTGGGCCAAGGCGTTGAGAGTGCTCCGAAGCCGTCAAGTCTTCGCCGTCGCGAACCGATGATCGTATCGGAAGCCTGTGCGCTTCCCGGTAACACACTCGATCCGGTTGAAGAAGAAGGAGCAGATGCATGAGTCCTGATTCCAGGACCAGGTCCTCGCTGGGACCGCTCCCCCGTCGGAGCGCGTGGCTGGGCGGCAGCGCCCTGGCCTCCGTCGCGCTGCTGCTGACGGGGCTCGCGACGCCGGCGTCCGGTGGGGTACGGAACGAGGGCGCGGACGGCCCCTCGGCCGACGTACGGGAGATGTACCCGTCCGGGGGCGACCCCTGCGAGGAACGTCCGCCGCACGAGGACGGACGGCCCCCGCACCACGAGGACGGCCCGCCTCCGTACGAGGACGGACCACCGCGGCACGAGTACCAGGGACCACCCGGTCACCACGGGCCCCGGATGTCGGGCGTACCGGGCGTACCGGGCGACCTTCAGCAGTACCTCGACCAGGAGATCGGCCGGCTCATGGGCGGCCCCCCGAGCCACCTCCGCTCGGCCGCCTGGGGCGGTCCCCCGGACCACTGCAAGGAGGGCCCGACGGGTCCGACCGGCCCCACGGGACCGACCGGCCCGACCGGGCCCACGGGCTCCACGGGCGAGACCGGGCCGACGGGCCCCCAGGGCCCGAAGGGCGACACGGGAGCGACGGGCGCGACCGGAGCGACCGGAGCTACGGGTGAGACCGGAGCGACGGGCGCGACCGGAGCTACGGGTGCCACTGGAGCAACGGGTGAGACCGGACCGGCTGGGCCCACGGGGGCCACCGGAGCCACGGGCGCGACCGGAGCCACCGGCGAGACGGGCGCGACGGGTGCCACGGGTGCCACGGGTGCCACGGGTGCCACGGGCGCGACCGGGGCAACGGGTGCCACGGGTGCCACCGGACCCACCGGGCCCTGCTCCGACATCGACACCTACAGCCCGTCGAACAGCGAGGACTTCCACGCGGTCCTCACGAACGGCATCGCCTACGCGGGCAAGGCGGACCCGCCGGGGTCGAACCCGATCGTCTGGCACGACCTGACCGACCCGATCGTCACTCCCATGGGCCCCATTCCGTCGCTCTATCCCACCAACTCCTGCGGCATCGCGATCGAGTCCCAGGGCAACGACGCCTGGGTCAAGGTGGTGACGACGACCGGCGAGGTGTGGCAGACGCACGGCGACATCGAGGGCGGGACCTTCGTGTGGGACGAGCAATGGGTGCAACGGACCACCCCGGTGGCGGGGTCCCTGCGCGCGAACAAGTTCAAGGGTGACCTCTCGCTCGGCGCCCCCAACCGCATCCCGCGAGGGCTGAACCGCTCCTGACCCGGCACCGGTCGGAACACGCCCGAGGGGCGGTGCGTCGCTCGTCCGACGCACCGCCCCTCGGGGCCGTTCATGACCGACCGGTCAGAGACCGCCGGCGGCGACGAAAGGAACCATGTAACGCACGAGATATTGTTTCCCAGGCACTTGACTTGTCTGGGGGAGGCCAGCAGTGGCGAAAGCGTCTTCCAAGTGGCAGTTGCACCCTGATCTGCAGCGGGCACTTGCCGATGGGCGAACCTTCGAGCAGTGGCTCGGGGAACGCCGGCCTTGCTGCTCGTACGCCCGGATCACGCAGGACCGACGGGACGAAATCGGAGTGGCCCGTCAGCACCGCAACTGCGACGAATTCGCCGCGTCGAACGACTGCGCCATCGTCTACCGGTACACGGACAACCACATCACCGCCGCCGACCCGGACATGGAGCGGCCGGCCTTCTTGCGCCTCGTCCGCGACCTTCGCGCCCGCCAGGTGGAAGAGGGTTACCCCATCCTCGGCCTGTTCGTCGTGGAGGAGGAGCGGGTCGTGCGGCTCCCCGAGGACTACGTGCGGCTCCACCGCGCTCTGACCGTGGACAAACGTGGTCTGTACGCGGTAACCGACACGAAGACCATCCTGGACGTGCACAGCGACGCGGAGGCGATGCGTGGTCTTCTCACTTCCGCCATGGGCGAGCGTGAGGTGGTCAAGATCAAACGCAGGGTCAAGCGCAACGTCCGGGACCAGGCCTTGGAGGGCAAGCCGACGGGGCCTCGACGGTTCGGGTGGCTGGGCGGAGACGCCGAGGGAGGTCGCCGCGTCAACGAGAAGCTGGACCCGCAGGAGTTCCCGGTTCTGCGGAAGGCTCTGGACATGGGCCTCGCAGGCAAGAACTGGTCCACGATCGTGGAGTACTTGGACGCGAGCGGGTTCCTCACCGTACGCGGAAATCGCTGGTCGACCACACCCGTGCAGTACATGCTCACCAACCCAGCGCTGTGCGGATACCGCGTGATCAACGGGGAGTTGGTGCGCGACCCCAACACCGGAGAACCGGTCTCCGGTGAGTGGGAAACGGCGTGCACTCCGGAGGAGTGGCAGAAGATGCTCAGCCGTTGCAATGCGTGGTTCAACCTCGAAGGCGACACGGCCGGCACGCGCTACCGGGAGAAGCTCAAGCGGGAGGGCAAGAAGGACTACCGCGGCTTGGCCGAGGCCACCCGAAGGTTCTTACTGACGAATGTGGCTCGCTGCGGCTATGTGGACGCCGAGGGCAATCGGTGCCTCGCGAAGATGAAAGGCAACCCGCCGACCGGCACGAACAAGCAAGATCGTTACAGGTGTGGCGACCCGCACTGCTACAAGGTGAGTCGGCGTGCCGACTACGTCGACAAGGCCGTTGAACGGTTGGTGATCCCGGTCCTTGAGGACCGGTTCACCTCACTCGCTCCCGACGAACGCTCCTGGTACGGCGAGGCGACCTTGCAGGCTCTCTCGGTCCAGCGTCAGGAGTACACGCAACTCCACAAGGACGGGCGGCTGAGTCTCGCCGAGTACCTGGACTTCCGGGACGAGAACGAGCGCCAGATCAGCGAGTCGCAGCGGGATCGTGACGCGTTCTACGCCGAGCAGGCCGCCAAGAACTTCCTCGCCGGGTTCACAAGGGAGAAGTGGAACGACTTCGACATGCGGCAGAAGCGGCAGGCTGTGGCCACTGTCCTACAAGCGGTGATCATCCATCCGATTCCGGAGGGCCGCTCACGGAGCGCCCCGTTCGATCCCGACCTATTGGAGCCGGTGCTCCGGGCTCCTCACTGAAAGAACAGCGGTTCTACGATCTGAGACCGGACCACCCCGGATGCTGTCCAGGCGAGGGGTGGTCCGGTCTCTGGTTGTCGTAGCTCAGCCCGTACGAGGCACCATCTGGTCGGGCCGGTCGAGCCACGGCGCATGTGTACCGTCGGGCCTCACCGTCAGGCCGAGGCGTTCCGGGCCCGGCCTGCCGACGTTGTGCCAGTCTTCGTGGACCTGTTGGCCCAGGCACGCGAGCGCATTGACGTGCTGGTCTACGCCGCCGTCTTCTTGCATGAGGCGTACCCCCGATTGAACGATCTCTTTCGGGAACGAGCCGCAGACGGCTGCGCGATCCGCATCGCGGTAGGTGACGCCGACAGCGAGAACGTTCGGGCTCGCGGCCGGGAGGAGAGGTTCGGCCACGGCATCGAGTCTCGCTGCCAACTGGCCCTCATGCACTACCGACCCCTGATCGCCGTGCCCGGCATAGACGTCCGGACTCACGACACGACGCTCTACAACTCCCTCTACCGTGGCGATGACCAGTTGCTGGTCAACGCCCACGTCTGGGGGGTCAACGCGTACGGGGCCCCGGTGTGGCATCTTCGGCGAAGCGGCGAAGGCGGCATGTTCGACACCTACGCCGAGAGCTTCGACGCGGTGTGGTCCACAGCGACCCCCGTACAACACGAGGGGTGACCATGGGACGAGCTGGACCAACTTCCGATGCACCACACGCAGCGGCTCAGGATCCGCCACTTCATGGAGCACCGCGAACAGCCCTATCTCGGCTGATCCCATCTGCTCTTCCTTGCTGCACGGCTGCCGGATGAGCGTCCCCGACGTGTAGCCCACGGAGAGACATACGACGGCGCGAAGGGGTCATGAACACCCGACGCCACCAAGTCATGACGTCGGCGCCAACCGTCGTCCGCCCCCGCCGGGGCCGCGATCAGGAAGATCAGGTCCGCCGGGCCGTCCGGGGCGCCGAAGTCGATGCCGTCGGCCGAGCGGCCGAAGGCGAGCGTGGGGGCCGTGACATGGGCGCTGCGGCAGTGCGGGATGCCGATGCCCCGCCGAGACCGGTCGGCATCTGGGCCTCGCGGGCGGCCACGTCCGCCAGGAAGCCGAGGGCCTGGCGTTTGGATCAGGCCGGATCAGGGAGCGGGGTCTGGTGCCGTGCATCGCAAGGCGGAGGAGGGAGTCAACGCGGTGGGGGCACCTCCCGTGCCCGAAGGGCTACGGGGGAGTTGGCGACCGACGACAACGCGGCTGGGGGTACCCCCTGCTCGAAGAGCTTGGGGGAGCGGTGCCAGACCCCGCGAGCCCGGCATGATCCAAACGCCAGGCCCTGGGTCGGTCACCCGGCCCCGCGCGACCATGCGCTCCGCGAGCGAGCGGGCCGCCGCTTCCTTCGTTCCGGCGGACAGGTCGAGATCGACCAGGTCCGCGGTGATCATCTGGCTCATCGCGGGCTCCCTTGCTCGCTGAGTTCTCGGTCGAGGGGTACGTCTGCGGTCACGGTGACCGCAGACGGGTTCAGGTGGGCCGGGGTGGGCATCTCGCTCCCCGGCAGCTGGACGGCGGCCGCGCCGTGGGCGACCGCCGCCGCGAGGGCTGCGGGGCCCTCGCCGCCGGCCGCGAGGAAACCGGCCAGGGAGGCGTCGCCGGCGCCGACGTTGGAGCGGACGGTGTCGACCGCCGCCGTGCCGAACCAGGTGCCGTCGGCGGTGACGAGGAGCTGGCCGTCCGCGCCCAGGCTCGCGAGCACCGCGCCCGCGCCGCGCAGACGCAGCTCCTCCGCCGCCTTCACGGCGTCGCCGACGGTGGCGAGGGGGCGGCCGACGGCCTCGGCGAGTTCGTCGGCGTTCGGCTTCACGACATCGGGCCGGGCCGTGAGGGCCGCGTTCAGCGAGGGGCCGGACGTGTCGAGGGCGATCCGGGCACCCGCGCCGTGGGCCCGGGTGACGAGTTCGGCGTACCACTCGGGCGGGAGGCCGCGCGGGAGGCTGCCGCAGCAGGCGATCCAGTCGGCGGCCGGGGAGTAGGCCCCGACGGCGGCCAGGAGGTGCTCGGCCTCGTCCGGACTCAGTTCGGGGCCGGGGGCGTTGACCTTGGTCAGCGTGCCGTCCGGTTCCGCGATCGCGATGTTCGAGCGGGTGTGCCCTGCCACCGGCACCGGCGCGACCTCGATCCCCTGGTCGGCCAGGAGCTGGGCGACCAGCGCGCCGGGCGCCCCGCCGAGCGGGACCACGGCCACGGTCCGCTCCCCGGCGGCGGCGACCGCCCGGGAGACGTTGACGCCCTTGCCGCCGGGGTCCATCCGCTCGGCGGAGGCCCGCAGCACCTCTCCGCGCTCCAGGGCCGGGACCTCGTAGGTCCGGTCGAGGGAGGGGTTGGGGGTGACGGTGAGGATCATGTGCGTACGACTTCCGTTCCCGCGGCCTCGATCGCCGCGGCGTCCTCGGGGCTGAGCCCGCTGTCGGTGATGAGCAGGTCGATGTCGGTGAGGGCGCCGAAGCGGGCGAAGTGCTCCTGGCCGTACTTGGCCGAGTCGGCGATGAGCACGACCCGGCGGGCGGAGGCGATCACGGCCCGTTTGACGGCGGCCTCGGCGAGGTCGGGGGTGGTGAGCCCGTGTTCGGGCGAGTAGCCGTTGGCGCCGAGGAAGGCGACGTCGGCGCGGATCTCGCCGTACGCCCGGAGCGCCCAGGAGTCGACGGCGGCGCGGGTACGGTGCCGGACCCTGCCCCCCACGAGGTGGAGGTCGATGCCGGGGTGGTCGGCGAGCCGGGCGGCGACGGGCAGGGCATGGGTGACGACGGTCAGTCCGCAGTCGAGGGGGAACTCGGCGGCGAGCCGGGCGACGGTGGTGCCGGCGTCGAGCACGACGCTGCCCTCGGTGGGGAGTTCGGCGAGGGCGGCCCGGACGATCCGGTCCTTCTCGTCGGCGGCGGTCGCCTCGCGCTCGGCAAGGTCGGGCTCGAAGTCGAGCCGCCCGGCCGGTATCGCGCCGCCGTGCACCCGGCGGACGAGGCCGGCGCGGTCCAGGGCCTTGAGGTCGCGCCGTACGGTCTCGGCGGTGACCTGGAACTCCTCGGCGAGGGAGAGGACGTCGACGCGTCCGCTCTCCCGGGCGAGCCGGAGGATCGCCTGCTGTCGCTCGGGTGCGTACATGTGGTTTTACATCCGTTCCATGCCCGAACCTGTGGTTTCTCTTGCAGGCTACGACCGTGTATCCGCGAAGTAAACAGAATCGGGCATCGAAACGGGCACGGAACCAGATGAACGACGAAGGGCCCCGGCCCCCTGGGACGTCCATCCCAGGGGGCCGGGGCCCTTCGGCCTCACGTCGGCCTCACGTCGGCCTCACGTCGGCCTCGCTGCGGCCTCACTCACGTACTCAGGAGGTGAGCGCGGGCTCCTTCCGGACGGCGACGTCCTCGATGCCGTCGCCCTCGGTGCCGTCCTCCGCGATGTCGTCCTCCGCGCCCTCGATGTGCTGCTTCGGCTTCGCCGGCAGCGCGAACATGACCACGAAGATCACGGCGAGCACCGCCACCGCCCAGCCGAGCGCGTTCTGGAACGCGTCCGCGAACGCCGTGCCGACCTCGGCCGGCGCCTGCCCCAGCCGGTCCTCGTCGATCACGCCGAAGAAGACGACCGAGACGAGCCCGAGCCCGAGCGCGTTGCCCATCTGCCCGGTCGTGTTGATGAGGCCCGAGGCCGAGCCGGCGTGCTCGCGCGGCACCTCGGAGAGGACCGCGTCCGTCAGCGGCGCCACGATCAGACCCATGCCCAGGCCCATCACGACGAGCGGCAGGATCATCTGCCACGAGTGGATCGACGTGCCGTACCGGCCGGCCTCCCACAGGTAGATCAGCATGCCCGCGGCCATCGTCAGGGCGCCCGCCTGCAGCACCTTGCGGCCGAAGCGCGGGACGAGCTTCTGGACCGAGAGACCGGCCGCCACCGAGACGGCGATCGAGAACGGCACGCCCGTCAGACCGGCCCTGAGCGGGCTCCAGCCGAGACCGATCTGCATGTACAGCGTCCAGACCAGGAAGAAGATGCCCAGCACGACACCGAAGGTCAGCTGGACCGCGATACCGGCCGCGAAGCTCTTCACCTTGAACAGCGCGAGCTCGACCAGCGGGGAGCCGTCCTTCTTCGTCTTGTACTTCTCGTACGCGACGAGGGCACCGAAGACGAGGAGGCTGCCGGCCATGCACAGGTGGCCCCAGAGCGGCCAGTCCAGCTCACGGCCGCGCGTCAGCGGGTAGATCAGCATGAGCAGCGCGAGCGTCACGAGCAGCACGCCGACGATGTCGAGGCGGAGCGCCTTGGGCGCCTTCGACTCGGTGATGAACTTACGGCCGAGGAGCAGTCCCGCGACGCCGACCGGCAGGTTGATGAGGAAGATCGGCCGCCACTCCAGGCCGGCGATGTTCCACTGGGTGAGCAGCGCGCCGAGCAGGGGCCCGGAGACGGCGCCGAGGCCGATGATCGCGCCGAACATGCCGAAGACCTTGCCGCGCTCGTGGGCGGGGAAGGTGACGTGGATGATCGACAGGACCTGCGGCACCATCATGGCGGCCGCCGCGCCCTGGAGGAGGCGCGAGGCGACCAGCATCTCCGGGTTGGCGGCGAAGCCGCAGAGCGCGGAGGCGACGGTGAAGCCCGCGGTGCCGAGGAGGAAGAGCCGCTTGCGGCCGTAGATGTCGCCGAGGCGGCCACCGGTGATCAGGCCGGCGGCGAAGGCGAGCGCGTATCCGGCGGTGATCCACTGGATCGCCCCGAAGGTGGCGCCGAGGTCCCGCTCGATACTGGGGATCGCGATGTTGACGATCGTGGCGTCGACCAGGTCCATGAAGGCGGCGGTCATGACGATGGCGAGGGCTATCCAGCGCCGGCGGTCGGCGGGGGATCCGGAGGCGTCCGGGGCGGAGTGGGCGTCGGGGGCCGCGGGACCCGCGGTGGCCGCATCCGTGACGGCGTCGTGTGAACTCATGAGGAGAAACCTAGGAGCCATATAGGTCAGTGCATGTCCTAGATGCGACGCATGCTGGAACACATGACGGACACTCCGGCACGACTGCTGAATCTGCTCTCGCTGCTCCAGACCCCGCGCGAATGGCCGGGCAGCGAACTCGCCGAACGACTCTCGGTCTCCGCACGGACGATCCGCCGGGACGTCGACCGGCTGCGCGAGCTCGGCTATCCGGTGGAGGCGACGAAGGGCGCGGTGGGCGGGTACCGCCTGGTCGCCGGTACGGCCATGCCGCCGCTGCTCCTCGACGACGAGGAGGCGGTCGCGATCGCCGTGGGGCTGCGGGCGGGCGCCGGGCACGCCATCGAGGGCGTGGAGGAGGCGTCGGTACGGGCGCTCGCCAAGCTGGAGCAGGTGCTGCCGTCCCGGCTGCGGCACCGGGTCTCCACGCTGCAGCACGCGACGATCCCGCTGACGCGCGGGGACGGGGCGACGGTCGCCCCGTCGACCCTGACGGCGCTCGCGGGCGCGGTCACCGCGCAGGAGCGGCTGCGGTTCGGCTACCGGGCGGGCGACGGGACGGAGTCACGACGGCAGGTCGAGCCGTACCGGCTGGTGTCGACGGGGCGGCGGTGGTACCTCGTGGCGTACGACCTGGAGCGCGAGGACTGGCGTACGTTCCGGGTGGACCGGGTGTCGGACCCGTTCCCGACGGGGGCGCGGTTCGCACCGAGGGAGCTGCCGGAGGGCGGGGCGGCCGGGCTCATGAACCGGTCGATGGCCCGGGCCCAGCCGGAACTGGAACTCGACGTCACCTTCGAGGCCCCCGCCGCGTTCGTGGCGGGCCGCCTGCCGTCCCATCTGGCGCCGACGGAGACGGGCCCGACGACGTGCCGGGTCCGCACGCGGACGGTGGACTCGACGGAGTGGCTCGCCCTCCGCCTGGCCCTGGTGGACGCGCCGTTCACGATCCACGGCCCGCCGGCCCTGCTGACGTACACGAAGGACCTGGGGGAACGACTGAGCGCGGCGGCGACGACGGGCTGACACCCGGTGGGCGCGGACGCGGGCGCCGCACCGCCGGGGGTGCGGCTCACTCTCCGCACCCCCTGCCGCCGGCCGCGGACCGCTCTAGGCCACCGCGTCGAAGCCCGTGTCGCGGGCCATCTTCTTCAGTTCCAGGAGCGCGTGCTTCTCGATCTGGCGGATGCGCTCGCGCGTGAGGCCGTGCTCCTTGCCGACCTCCGTGAGCGTGCGCTCGCGGCCGTCCTCGATGCCGTAGCGCATGCGGATGATGGAGGCCGTGCGGTGGTCGAGCTTGTCGATCAGGTCGTCGAGCTCCTCACTGCGCAGCAGGGTCAGGACGGACTGCTCGGGCGACACCGCGGAGGTGTCCTCCAGGAGGTCGCCGAACTGCGTCTCGCCCTCGTCGTCCACGGACATGTTCAGCGAGACCGGGTCGCGGGCCCAGTCCAGGACGTCCACGACGCGCTCGGGCGTGGAGCCCAGCTCCGCCGCGACCTCGGCCGGCTCCGGCTCCCGGCCGTTCTCCCGGTTGAACTCGCGTTGCACGCGCCGGATCCGGCCGAGCTCCTCCACCAGGTGGACGGGGAGCCGGATCGTGCGCGACTGGTCGGCTATGGACCGCGTGATGGCCTGGCGGATCCACCACGTGGCGTACGTCGAGAACTTGAAGCCCTTGGCGTAGTCGAACTTCTCGACCGCGCGGACCAGGCCCGCGTTGCCCTCCTGGATCAGGTCGAGCAGGGGGAGGCCGCTGCGCGGGTAGCGACGCGCGACCGCGACGACAAGGCGCAGGTTCGACTTGATGAAGAGGTCCTTGGCACGCTCGCCCGCTTCGTAGAGCGCTTCGAGCTCCTCGCGGGACGCGCCGCCCGCCTCGCTGTCGACCTCGCCGTCGAGGATCTGCCGGGCGTACACGCCCGCCTCGATCGTCTGGGAGAGCTCGACCTCCTTGGCGGCGTCGAGCAGGGGTGTACGCGCGATCTCGTCGAGGTACATGCCGACCAGGTCGCGGTCGGCGATCTCCCCGCCCACGGCGCGAACGCTGCTTGCCCGGCTCTTGCCGCTACCGCTGGTGGCGGAGGACTGACGACGGGCGACGGCACGGGTTGCCATGCGTGCTCCCTTGCTGAGTAGGTCGCGACACCCTTTCGGGTGCCCTGCATCCGACGGAAACAACGACTGGAATCAGGACAGAATTCCCACCCGACGCATCGATTTTCGCGATCATGCAGTACCCTGTGCCGCCACCGAGGGGGATCGATGGCGTTCACACGCACAGAGGTGCAGGTCAGGCCGGGCACGGAGGGTGACCTGGTCGCGCTCACGGAGCTGTACAACCACTACGCCCGTGAGACGAGCATCACCTTCGACACCGAACCCTTCACCCCGGAGCGGCGACGCCCCTGGCTCCGCTCCCACCCTGAAGACGGCCCGCATCGCCTTCTGGTTGCGTGCGATGTCCAGAATGAGACGAAAAACCGAATTCTCGGGTATGCGACCAGCAGCGCGTTCCGCCCGAAGCCCGCGTACGCCACCTCCGTCGAGGTCAGCGTCTACGTCTCCCCCGACGCCGCCGGACGCGGCATCGGCACGCTCCTCTACGAGCGGCTCTTCACGGCCCTCGCCACCGAGGACGTCCACCGCGCGTACGCCGGGATCGCCCTGCCCAACGAGCCCTCGATCCGCCTCCACACCCGGTTCGGCTTCCGGCACGTCGGAACGTACGAGGAGGTCGGCCGGAAGTCGGGGCGGTACTGGGACGTGGCCTGGTACGAGAAGCGGCTCGGGCCCTAGGTCCCGCGGCCGTTACGGACGAGGGGAGGCGCGGCCTACGGTCACGACCATGACGGACACCTCAGGCACGGACACCTCGGGCACGGACGCCTCAGGCACCCTCGACGAGGCGCTCCAGCGCCTCCACGCCAGCGGCCCCGAGCGGAACGGCTGGCTCAGCAACCACGCGCCCATGGCCGTCGAGGCGCTCGTGCGCCACGGCCAGGCGCCCACCGTCCACCGCTGGCTCGACCACTACCGGCACAAGCTGGAGGACATGCCGGCGCACCACTCCCCCGTCACCGCCGCCACCTGGCGCGAGGCGCTCGGCGACCCCGCGCGGATCGCCGACTGGACCCGGTTCTTCGAGCGGGAGACCACCGAGCGGCCCTGGCGCGACGTGCTCGCGGAGTGGTGGCCGCGGCTGCTGCCCGGCATCGCGGGAGGCGCCACCCACCCCGTCATCCGTACCGGCCATGCCGTCCGCACCCTTCTGAGCACCGAGGAGAGCGCGCCGCGCCGCGCGGAGCTCGCCCACGCGCTCGGCTACTGGGCCGCTCGCGCCCAGCCACTCCCCGAGATCGCCCCGCTCGCCCCCGCGCCGACCGCGGCCGCCGCCCTCGACGCCGTACCGCCCGTGCCGGAACAGGACGGCGGGATCCGGGCGCGGCTCGCGCAGCTGACCGCGTTCCCGCGGTGGGGCGCCACCGCCGACCCCGACACCGCGCGCGGCCTGCTCGCCGAGCTGGTCACCGCCGCGACCCACCGCTACGGCACGCACGGCCACGGTGAGCCGATCATGCTGGTCCACGCGGCGACCGCGCCCAACGCCGTCCTGCGCGCCCTCCCCGCGCTGCCGCGCGAGCTGTGGGCCGCGAGCCTCGCGGCCGCCTGGGCCGCGTCGGCCGCCGTGACCGCCGCCTACGCACCGCGCGAGGGGGCGGCGCCCCTGGCGACGACCCTGACCGCCGAGGAGGTCTTCGCACGGGCCGCGGCCCACGGCGACGACCACACGATCAAGTTCGCCGACACCGCGCTCGACGTCGGTGACCCGACGGCGCTGGCCGCCGCGGTCCGGGCGGTCGACCTGAACCCCCCGGCCTTCTAGGGGCGCGAAGGCGCACAGCTGGGCCGCCCCGCACAGCCACCGGGCCTTGTCCCCAAAAGGTGGACACCTGTTCGTGTCGTTATGCGGCAAGTGTCAGAGTAGCTGACTGCTGTTCGTAGACGTTCGGTGCCTGTT
>NZ_JBEZNQ010000081.1:0-32687 GCF_040653315.1 Streptomyces sp. NPDC047981
AGTTGAGCTCCGGGTACCGGGCGAGCGCGTGGGTGCAGATGCGGGCGAGCAGCGCAGGAGCGGGGTCTGCGAGCCCGGGAACGCGCTCGCGTTCGGCGTGCTCATCGCGCTCGGCGAGCTCGCCCGCTGGGGCGCCCTGCCGGGCGACCGGGAGCCCGCGCCGCTCGCGGCCGCCGGAGCCCTCGCGTACGCCCTGCTCGGCGAGCAGGCGGGGAGCAGCACCACCCACGGCGTCCTCCAGATCATCGCCGTCGTCGTCGCCGGCGGGCTCGTCGGGATCGTCCCCCACATCGCCCGCGGCGAGGGCCCCGACCTCGACCACCAGGCCCGCCGCATCCTCACCGTCGGCTTCGCCGCCCTCTGCTTCCAGCCCCTCTACAACTCCGGCGAGGTGGGCGAGCGCCTCGGCCACGGCCCCGCCTACGCCCTCTTCCTGCTGCTCCTGCTCGTCCTCACCGCCCTGTGCGACGCCGTCCTCGCCGCCCTGATGCTCCGCGCCCGTACGGGATACCCCTACGGCCCACTCCTGCGCGACGAGCTGCGGGCCCTGATCGGCATCGGCTCGGCCGTCTGCGCAACCGGCGCCGTCATGGCCCTCGGCGTGGCCGCCGCCGGGCTCTGGGCGCTGCCCGTCTTCTGCGTGCCGCTGCTGCTCACCCAGGTCTCCTTCCGCCGCTACGCCGCCGTGCGCACCACCAACCGGCAGACCATCGCCTCGCTCGCCCGTGCCACCGAGATCGCCGGCTGCACCCCACCGGGGCATGCCCGCCGCGTCGCCGCGCTCAGCGCCGCCGTCGGCCGTGAGCTGGGTCTCTCCGGGGCCGATCTGACCGTCCTGGAGTACGCCGCCCTCATGCACGACATCGGGCAGCTCTCCCTCGTCGACCCCGTCCCCGAAGGCGCCACGGCCCTCCTGCCCGCCGAGGAGCAGCGCCGGATCGCACTCCTCGGCGGGGCCGTCGTCCGCCAGACCGGCGTCCCCGCCGCCGTGGCCGTCGTCGTGGAGCGGCAGGCCGATCCGTACCGCGACCAACCGCTGCCCGCCCGGATCGTCCGTACCGTCAACGCCTACGACGATCTCGCCGGCACCGGCGCGGGCGTCGGCGGGGCGCTGACCGCCCTCGAACGGCTCCGTCTCGCCACCGCCCGCGACCACCACCCGGACGTGGTGGAATCCCTCGCGAGGGTGCTCGCGAGAGGCGGTGTGACCGGGGGCGTCACCCCTCTCCCTCCTGGGTAACCCATGGGTAATGAGCGCGCGTCCAACCGGGCATGGTTGGATGCGAACAAGAGGGTGAAGCGACCGGCAGGCGGGAATCGTGAGGATCTTCGGGAAGGTACGGCATCGGCCCTCCGCCTCGTGGCGGCAGGCCACCGACCGCGCGTTCACGCTGATCGGCGACGGCCGGTACGAGGACGCGGGCGCGCTGCTCACGCGCGCGGCGGATCTGGAGCCCTGGCTCTCGGAGTCCTGGTTCAACCTGGCGCTGCTGCACAAGTTCCGGCACGACTGGGAGCAGGCCAGGGCCGCGGGGCTGCGCGCCGTCGCGCTGCTCGACAAGGAGACCGGCGCTCCCGACTGGTGGAACGTGGGCATCGCCGCCACCGCGCTCCAGGACTGGCCGCTGGCCCGCCGCGCCTGGCAGGCGTACGGACTGCGGGTGCCCGGGGCCTCCGCCGGGACCGGTGAGCCCGCCGGCATGGAGCTGGGCAGCGCCGCCGTCCGGCTCTCGCCCGAGGGCGAGGCAGAGGTCGTATGGGGCCGCCGACTGGACCCGGCCCGTATCGAGGTCCTCTCCATCCCGCTGCCGTCCTCCGGCCGCCGCTGGGGCGAGGTCGTCCTGCACGACGGCGTACCCAACGGCGAGCGCACGACGAGCGCCGGACCGTCCTACCCGGTCTTCGACGAGATCGAGCTGTGGGCGCCCTCGCCGGTCCCCACCTGGGTGGTCCTTCTGGAGGCCGCCACCGAGGCCGACCGGGACGCCCTGGAGCAGCTCGCCGCCGACGCCGGCTTCGCCGCCGAGGACTGGTCCTCGTCGGTCCGGCTGCTCTGCCGCGCCTGCTCCGAGTCGACCATGCCCAGCGCCGAGGGCGAGGGCGAGCACCTCGACCCGCACGACCACAGCGAGCCGGGCCACCCCGGGCCGCTCGGCCACCGCTCGCCCGGCGAGCTCTGGGTCCCCGAGCGGGAGTGCGGGATCGCCGCGCCCGTCGGTCTGGTCCGCGGCCTGCTCGACGGCTGGGTGGCGGACAGCCCCGACAGCCGAGAGTGGCGGGATCTCGAAGAGGTCTGCTGATCCTTCTGCCGATCCCGCCCGGATCCTGCCCTTAGGCTGTACGGGACCATCGACTGGGGTTCCGAGGAAGGCGTGCGGCTCAATGGCGCAGCAGGAGACTGACGAGCAGATCAACGACGGTTACGTCGTGGACACGGAGGACTGCGAGGCGCGTGAGCTCGCGTACCGCGAGCGGGGTACGGCGCGTCCGATCACCGTCGTCGGCAACCCGGTGCTGCACCGGGAGTGCAAGGACGTCACCGAGTTCGACGACGAGCTCGCCGCGCTGATCGACGACATGTTCGCCAGCCAGAAGGCCGCCGAGGGCGTGGGCCTGGCCGCGAACCAGATCGGTGTGGACCTCAAGGTCTTCGTCTACGACTGCCCCGACGACGAGGGCGTCCGGCACACCGGCGTCGTCGTCAACCCGGTGCTCCAGGAGCTGCCGGCCGAGCAGCGCGTCCTCGACGAGTCCAACGAGGGCTGCCTCTCCGTGCCGACCGCGTACGCCTCGCTGGCCCGCCCGGACTTCGCCGAGGTGCACGGCCAGGACGCCCAGGGCAACCCGATCAAGGTCCGGGGCACCGGCTACTTCGCGCGCTGCCTCCAGCACGAGACGGACCACCTGTACGGCTTCCTGTACATCGACAAGCTCTCCAAGCGGGACCGCAAGGACGCCCTGCGCCAGATGGACGAGGGCACCCCGCGCTACGAGACCGTCCCGAACGACTGACCCCGTTCACGCGGATACGACGAAGGGCCCCCTCCCCCGGAGCGGGGCCCTTCGCCGTGATCGTCCCGGAACGCGGACTAGAAGTCCTCGTCCAGGTCCACCGAGCCCTCGACCGCCACCTGGTAGGCGGACGGACGGCGCTCGAAGAAGTTCGTCAGCTCCTGGACGCCCTGGAGCTCCATGAACGCGAACGGGTTCTCGGAGCCGTAGACCGGGGCGAAGCCGAGCCGCACCAGGCGCTGGTCGGCGACGCACTGGAGGTACTCGCGCATCGACTCGGTGTTCATGCCCGGCAGGCCGTCGCCGCACAGGTCACGGCCGAACTGCAGCTCCGCCTCGACGGCCTCCTTCAGCATGTCGGTGACCTGCTGCCGGAGCGCGTCGTCGAAGAGCTCCGGCTCCTCCTTGCGGACGGTGTCCACGACCTCGAAGGCGAAGTTCATGTGCATCGTCTCGTCGCGGAACACCCAGTTGGTGCCGGTCGCGAGACCGTGCAGCAGACCGCGGGACCGGAACCAGTACACGTAGGCGAAGGCACCGTAGAAGAACAGGCCCTCGATGCACGCCGCGAAGCAGATCAGGTTCAGCAGGAAGCGGCGGCGGTCGGCCTGGGTCTCCAGGCGCTCGATCTTCTCGACCGAGTCCATCCACTTGAAGCAGAACTGCGCCTTCTCGCGGATCGAGGGGATGTTCTCCACCGCGTCGAAGGCCGCCGCGCGGTCCTCCGGGTCGGGCAGGTAGGTGTCGAGCAGCGTCAGATAGAACTGGACGTGCACGGCCTCCTCGAACAGCTGGCGCGAGAGGTAGAGGCGCGCCTCGGGGGAGTTGATGTGCTTGTACAGCGTCAGCACGAGGTTGTTCGCGACGATCGAGTCACCGGTCGCGAAGAACGCGACCAGGCGGCCGATCATGTGCTGCTCGCCCGGCGACAGCTTGGCGAGGTCGGCGACGTCCGAGTGGAGGTCGACCTCCTCCACCGTCCAGGTGTTCTTGATCGCGTCCCGGTAGCGCTCGTAGAAGTCCGGGTAGCGCATCGGACGCAGGGTCAGTTCGAAGCCCGGGTCGAGCAGGTTCTTGGTGTCGGACATCACTGGCAGGCCTCGCAGGACTCGGGGTTCTCAAGGGAGCAGGCGACGGCGTCGGGGTCGGCGACCTGCTGGACGGGGATGGTGGCGGCCGCGGGCGCCGCGGCCTGGGCCGCGCGGGCGATCCGCGTCGCCGGGCGGGAGCGCAGGTAGTACGTCGTCTTCAGGCCCTGCTTCCAGGCGTACGCGTACATCGACGACAGCTTGCCGATGGTCGGCGTCTCCAGGAACAGGTTCAGCGACTGCGACTGGTCCAGGAACGGCGTACGGGCCGCCGCCATGTCGATCAGACCGCGCTGCGGGATCTCCCACGCCGTCCGGTACAGCTCGCGCACCTCGGCCGGGACCCAGGTGAAGCCGGCCACCGAGCCGTTGGACTCGCGCAGTGCCTCGCGGGTCTGGGTGTCCCACACGCCGAGCTTCTTCAGCTCCTCCACCAGGTACGAGTTGACCTGGAGGAACTCGCCCGAGAGCGTCTCGCGCTTGAACAGGTTGGAGACCTGCGGCTCGATGCACTCGTACACGCCCGCGATGGAGGCGATCGTCGCCGTCGGCGCGATGGCGAGCAGCAGGCTGTTGCGCATGCCGACGGCGGCGATCCGCGCGCGCAGCGCGGCCCAGCGCTCCGGCCAGTTCAGCTCGACGTCGTAGTGGTCGGGGTGCAGGACACCGCGCGCGGCGCGGGTCTTGTCCCAGGCCGGCACCGGCCCGTTGCGCTCGGCGAGGTCGGCGGAGGCCTCGTACGCGGCGAGCATGATCCGCTCGGCGATCTTCGTGGAGAGCGCCCGCGCCTCGGCGGAGTCGAACGGCAGCTTCAGCTGGAAGAAGACGTCCTGGAGGCCCATCGCGCCCAGGCCCACCGGGCGCCAGCGGGCGTTGGAGCGGCCGGCCTGCTCGGTCGGGTAGAAGTTGATGTCCACGACCCGGTCGAGGAACGTGACGGCGGTGCGGACGGTCGCGTCGAGCCGCTCCCAGTCGATGTCCGAACCGACGACGAACGCGCCCAGGTTGACCGAACCGAGGTTGCAGACCGCGGTCTCGCCGTCGTCCGTGACCTCCAGGATCTCGGTGCACAGGTTCGAGGAGTGGACCGTGTGGCCCTTCTCCGCGGTCTGGTTGGCCGTCCGGTTCGAGGCGTCCTTGAAGGTCATCCAGCCGTTGCCGGTCTGGGCCAGGGTGCGCATCATCCGGCCGTACAGGTCACGGGCCGGCATCGTCTTGCGGGCCAGGCCCTTCGCCTCGGCGGCGCGGTAGGCGGCGTCGAACTCGTCGCCCCACAGGTCGACCAGCTCGGGCACGTCCGCCGGGGAGAACAGCGACCACTCGGCGTCCGCGTTGACCCGGCGCATGAACTCGTCCGGGATCCAGTGCGCGAGGTTCAGGTTGTGCGTACGCCGGGCGTCCTCACCGGTGTTGTCGCGCAGCTCCAGGAACTCCTCGATGTCCGCGTGCCAGGTCTCCAGGTAGACCGCGGCGGCGCCCTTGCGCCGGCCGCCCTGGTTCACGGCCGCCACGGAGGCGTCCAGCGTCTTCAGGAACGGCACGATGCCGTTGGAGTGCCCGTTGGTGCCGCGGATCAGCGAGCCGCGGGCGCGGATGCGGGAGTACGACAGGCCGATGCCGCCGGCGTGCTTCGAGAGGCGCGCGACCTGGTGGTAGCGGTCGTAGATGGAGTCCAGCTCGTCCTGCGGGGAGTCCAGGAGGTAGCAGGAGGACATCTGCGGGTGGCGGGTGCCGGAGTTGAAGAGCGTGGGGGAGGACGGCAGGTAGTCGAGCCGGCTCATGAGCCCGTAGAGCGCGGCGACCTCGTCCAGGGCGCGGGCGGAGTCGTCCTCGGCCAGACCGCAGGCGACGCGCAGCATGAAGTGCTGCGGGGTCTCGATCACCTTGCGGGTGATCGGGTGGCGCAGCAGGTAGCGGGAGTACAGGGTGCGCAGGCCGAAGTAGCCGAAGCGGTCGTCCGCGGCGCCGTCGACGAGCGCGTCGAGCCGCTCGGCGTGCAGCGTGACGAAGTCGGCGGTGCGGTCTGCGATGAGGCCCTCGCGGTGGCCGACGGCGACGGAGGCGGAGAAGGTGACCGAGCCCTGGGAGGCCGCCTCGTCCGCGATCGTGATGGTCAGCAGCCGGGCCGCGAGCCGGGAGTAGGCCGGGTCCTCGGCGATCAGACCCGCGGCCGCCTCGGTGGCCAGCTCGCGCAGCTCCGCCTCGTCCGAGCCGGCGTTGCGGCCCCGGAGCGCGGCGGCGGCGACCTTGCCGGGGTCGGTGTCGGTGAGGTCGGCGGTGAGGTCGGTCAGGGTCCGCAGGAGCACGGTCCCGGGTCCGTCGCTCTCGTTGCCGTCGCTCTCGATCGCTGCGGCCGGATCGGCGGGCGCGATGGTCACGTGGGGGCTCTCCCTCGCTCGGCTCGGGGCCGGCGCGGGAGGCGCGCGGCGGCGCCGGCCCCCGTACGCAGGGCTGCGCCGCGCCGCTGCCCACTCCGCGAGGCCCGGACGTCTGTGTCACCCGGAACGGACGGACCGGGCGCGCTGTCGGCAGGTCTTCGGACTGACCGGGCGGACGAAGCCGCCAAAAGCACACCGTTGCGGGACAGTTCCGGATTCGCACCGGATTCCCCTGCGACGACAGCGAGGATGAGCATACATGTGGGGGGCGCCGCTCGCGGCACCCCCCACATGTTGTGTCGCGTCGGGTCACAGCTCCAGGGCGTAGGTGATCAGGGGGACGATGTCCGGTATCGGCGACCAGTCCCGTTCCGGGGTCCGTACGAAGCCCATCCGCTCGTACAGCCGGTGTGCGGCGGCCATCTGAGGGTCGGTCGACAGCACCACCCGCGTACAGCCCGGCAGCGCCCTGGCCCGCTCCACGCACGCCCGGACCAGTGCTTCGCCGGTGCCCCGGCCGCGCGCTTCGGGGGCGACCACCAGCATCCGGAACTCGGCCTCGCCGGCTCCCGCGATGTCCGCCCACCGCGTGCCACCCGGCGCGAAGGTGACACCGCCGAGGATCCGGCCCGCGCCGTCGTCGGCGACGAGCACCACGGCCTCCGCGGCGCGGCCGGCGACGTCCGCGAGGACGGGCAGATAGGGGTCCTCCGCGCCGAAGAACAGCAGACCGTCACCCAGGTAGGTGCCCGCCGTCAGCGCGCCGAGCCTCTCGTACTCCTCGGGCCGTGCCGCCCTGATCGTGATGTCCATGGGCCGCAGTCTGCCCGAGGGGTACGGCGGAGGGCCCGGGGATTTCCGTTCGGAAACCCCCGGGCCCTCCGCCCTGTGCGTGGTGCGGCCACGGCGTCAGTGCGAGCTCACGCCGACCTTCGGCAGCTCGGTCGAGACGCCCTTGTCGCCCGCGTCCGCCGTGTAGTCCTCCGGCGAGGTCTCGTCGACGCCCTCCGGCGCCTTGACGGCCTTCAGGACGAAGGTGAGGACGACGGTGACGATGACGTTGATCACGAAGGCGGTGAGGCCGATGTAGCCGATCTCGCCGATGCCCGGGATCTCGGCGGACGAGCCGCCGAAGTGCTTCTGCGTCGGGCTGGCGACGCCGTACGCCGCCGCGGTGCCGTAGACCATGCCGACGGCCCAGCCGGCGAGCAGCGCCCAGCGGTGGAACCAGCGGGTGAACAGACCGCCGACCAGGGCCGGGAGGGTCTGCAGGATCCAGATGCCGCCGAGCAGCTGGAAGTTGATCGCGACCGTCTTGTCCATGGTGAGGACGAAGGCCAGCGCGCCGACCTTGACCAGCAGCGACACCAGCTTGGACACCTTGGTCTCCTGCTCCGGCGTGGCGTCCGGCTTCAGGAAGTCCTTGTAGATGTTGCGGGTGAAGAGGTTGGCGGCGGCGATCGACATGATCGCGGCCGGCACCAGCGCGCCGATGCCGATCGCGGCGAAGGCCACGCCCGCGAACCAGTCCGGGAACATGTTCTCGAACAGCTGCGGGATCGCCAGCTGGCCGTTGGTCACCTTCACGCCGGCGGCGATCGCCATGAAGCCGAGCAGCGCCAGCAGACCCAGCATCAGCGAGTACAGCGGCAGGATCGTGGTGTTGCGGCGGATGACGTCACGGCTGCGCGAGGAGAGCGTCGCCGTGATCGAGTGCGGGTACATGAAGAGCGCCAGCGCCGAGCCGAGCGCGAGCGTCGCGTAGCCCCACTGGCCCATCTCGCCGGGCACCAGCGCGCCGCGCGGCTTGTCGGTCGCCGGGTTGATCGTCGCGTACGCCTCGCCGGCCTTGGCGAAGATCTCGTCGAAGCCGCCCAGCTTGATCGGGATGTAGATGATCGCCACCGCGATGACGATGTAGATCAGGGTGTCCTTGACGAAGGCGATGAGCGCCGGGGCGCGCAGACCCGAGGAGTAGGTGTACGCCGCGAGCACACCGAAGGCGATGAGCAGCGGCAGGTCCTTGATGAACCAGTGGGTGTTCTCGCCGCCGCCGACGCCCATCACGTCCAGGACGGCCTGGATGCCGACCAGCTGGAGCGCGATGTACGGCATGGTCGCGAGGATGCCGGTGAGGGCGACCGCGAGGGACAGGCCCTTGGAGCCGAAGCGGCCGCGGACGAAGTCCGAGGTGGTGACGTACCCGTGCTTGTGCGACACCGACCAGAGACGGGGCAGGAAGGTGAAGATCAGCGGGTAGACCAGGATCGTGTACGGCACGGCGAAGAAGCCCGCCGCGCCCGCCGCGTAGATCGCCGCGGGCACCGCGACGAAGGTGTACGCGGTGTAGAGGTCGCCGCCGAGCAGGAACCAGGTGACCCAGGTGCCGAACGAGCGCCCGCCGAGGCCCCATTCGTCGAGGCTGTTCTCGTTCTCGGCCCTGCGCCAGCGCGAGGCGAGGAAGCCCATGACCGTGACGGCCAGGAAGAAGAAGATGAAGACGGCGAGTGCGACGCCGTTCACGCCGTCCTTCACTTGGAGGCACCTGCCTTCCGGGCGCGCTGGTCACGCTGCCAGAGCTGGTACGCGACCATCGTCAGCGCGGTCGAGATGACGACCCACGCCATCTGGTACCAGTAGAAGAACGGGATGCCGATGAACTTCGGCTCGATCTTCGCGTACGAACTCACCCAGAGCATCGCCACGAACGGGGCGAACAGACAGAGCGCCACGACGACCCGTAGGGGTGTGACGGTTGGTTGTCTTCCCTGTGTCTCTTCGGACATACGGCGGACCGTCCCCTCGATGATCACCTGTTGTAATGCGCAGGAAATCTAGGGGACGGTTTCGCGGTATGGAACCCCTGTCCGGATAGCGGACGGTGGGTGTGCGGTCTTTTGTCAGCCGTTGGGGCGCTTGAGCCTGGCAACGAACTTGTATCGGTCGCCGCGGTACACCGAACGCACCCACTCGACGGGCTCGCCGTCGGCGTCCAGCGAGTGGCGGGAGAGCATCAGCATCGGCAGGCCCACGTCCGTGCCGAGCAGGCCGGCCTCGCGCGGGGTGGCGAGCGAGGTCTCGATGGTCTCCTCGGCCTCGGCGAGGTGTACGTCGTACACCTCGGCGAGCGCGGTGTAGAGGGACGTGTACTTCACCAGCGAGCGGCGCAGCGCCGGGAAGCGCTTGGCCGAAAGGTGCGTGGTCTCGATCGCCATCGGCTCGCCGCTCGCGAGCCGCAGCCGCTCGATCCGCAGGACCCGCCCGCCGGGGGAGATGTCGAGCAGCCCGGCGAGGGTGTCGTCGGCCGTGACGTACCCGATGTCGAGCAGCTGCGAGGTGGGCTCCAGGCCCTGGGCGCGCATGTCCTCGGTGTAGGAGGTCAGCTGGAGCGCCTGGGAGACCTTGGGCTTGGCGACGAACGTGCCCTTGCCCTGGATGCGTTCGAGCCGGCCCTCGACGACCAGTTCCTGGAGTGCCTGGCGCACGGTGGTGCGCGAGGTGTCGAACTCGGCGGCCAGGGTGCGCTCGGGCGGGACCGGGGTCCCGGGGGGCAGGGTTTCGGTCATGTCGAGCAAGTGGCGCTTGAGCCGGTAGTACTTGGGAACGCGCGCGGTGCGGGTGGCGACCCCGCCCTCTTTCTCCGTACTGCCCGCGTCCGTGGCCATGCCCTGCCTTCCCGACTGCTGTGCTGCTGCCGTCACCGGCTCCTCCGTCTGTCGCGGCTCACATGGTGGCACGGACCGGTCACGGGTCGTCGCCCTCCCTCAGGTGTCGGTCCGATAACGGACGCGACTGCCCTTCTTATACACCCTTGACACCCCTAAAGGTCTAGGCCAAGCTCCGGGTACTGGTCTAAACCATTAAAGACCAGGTCCCAGCCCCACGAGCACTACTCGACGTATGTCTTCGCGCGGTGGGGGGGTTGCAGGCATCCCTGAGGAGGGTGGCGTGAAGCGCAAGCTCATCGCGGCGATCGGCGTCGCGGGCATCATGGTCTCCATCGCGGCGTGCGGTGGCACCGACAAGAGCGGGGACAACGCCGGCGGCGACGCCAAGGAGCTCACCGTCTGGCTGACGGTCGACGCCCAGAACAACTGGCCCGAGCTGGTCAAGGCCGCCGACGACGCGGTGACGAAGAAGCACCCGGGCATCAAGATCAAGCACGAGTACTACGGCTGGCCGGACAAGAACACCAAGCTCGACGCGGTGCTCGCCACGGACAAGGCCCCGGACGTTGTCGAGATGGGCAACTCCGAGATGATCAGCTACATGGCCAAGGGTGCCTTCGCCGAGGTCGACCCGTCGAAGTTCGAGAACTCCGACAAGTGGCTCGACGCCCTCAAGGACTCGGTCACCTACAACGGCAAGACCTACGGTGTCCCCTACTACGCCGGTGGCCGCGTGGGCACCTGGCGCAAGGACATCGCCGCCGAGGCGGGCGTCAAGGCCGCCCCGAAGACCTGGGCCGAGCTGACCGCCGCGCTCGACGCCATCCAGAAGAAGAAGGGCGACAAGTTCAGCGCCTGGTACCAGCCGTCGCCGGACTGGTACGCCGCGATGTCCTTCGTCTTCGACGCGGGCGGCTCCATCGCCAAGCAGGAGGGCGAGACCTGGAAGGCGAACCTCTCCTCGCCGGAGTCCATCAAGGGTCTCACCGAGTACAAGAACATCGTCGACAAGTACATGCACGGCGACAAGACCAAGGACGAGGCCGACCGCCCGGTCGTCTTCGGCCAGGGCAACGCCGCCACGATGTTCGCCGCCGGCTGGGAGGGCGCCACCGCGGCCGACCCGAAGAGCGACAAGGTCGGCGGGCTGAAGGACAAGCTCGAGAACTTCGTGATGCCCGGCCCGTCCGGCAAGAACCTCCCGGTCTTCCTCGGCGGCTCCGACCTGGCCATCCCGGTCAAGTCCAAGGCGCAGGGCGTCGCGGCCGAGTGGATCGCCGCCTTCACCGGCGCCGAGGGCCAGAAGGGCCTCGTCGCCAAGGGCAACCTGCCCAACAACAAGGCGGACCTCGCCCCGCTGAAGGCCGACCCGGCCACCACGGTCCCGGCCACCGCCGCCGAGTCCAGCTGGTTCGTCCCGACCGCTCCGGGCTGGGGCCAGGTCGAGAAGGCCCAGATCCTCAAGACGATGCTCATCGAGATCGCCAACGGCAAGAAGTCGGTCGACGCCGCCGCGAAGGACGCGGACGCCGCGATCGACAAGGTCATCAACACCAAGTGACCTATGGGCAGGGCCCCGTCACCACGCTGACGGGGCCCTGCTTCCCGTACCACGAGAGGGATCGCTGAGGAGCACGGGATGAGTGCCGCAGACACAACCACCGCGAAGGTGCCGCCGGCGCGGCAATCGCCACCATCCGGCTCCGCAGCCGGTACCCCGAAGCCGGGGAAGAAGCCGAGTCTGGGCGGGGGTGGGATCCCATGGCTGCTGCTCGCACCCTGCCTGCTCATCCTGCTCCTGGTGCTCGGCTACCCGCTCGTGCGCCTGGTCACCCTCTCCTTCCAGGTCTTCGGGCAGCCCCAGCTGTGGGGCTTCCAGGAGGCCGAGTGGGCCGGCCTCGACAACTTCACCAAGATCCTCGGTGACGGCGAGTTCTGGGCCGTCGTCCTGCGCACCGTGATCTTCGCGGGCGGCGCCGTGATCGCCACCATGGTCATCGGCATGCTGATCGCCCTGCTGCTCCAGCGGGTCTCCGGCTGGGTGAAGACGCTCATCAACATCGCGCTCGTGGCGAGCTGGGGCATGCCCATCATCGTCGCCACCGCCATCTTCAAGTGGCTCTTCGACGCCGACTACGGCGTCCTCAACTGGCTGCTCAGCAAGATCCCCGGCGTCGACATGATCGGCCACAACTGGTTCGCCAGCGGCCCGCAGGGCCTCGCCGTCATCATGCTGCTCGTCGTCTGGGGCGCCGTGCCCTTCGTCGTCATCACGCTGAGCGCCGGTCTGACCCAGGTCCCCAAGGAGCTGGAGGAGGCCGCCCGCCTCGACGGCGCCGGCGCCTGGGGCGTCTTCCGCTTCGTCACGCTGCCCATCCTCAAGCCGATCATCGTCATGCTGACGACGCTCTCGGTCATCTGGGACATGGGCGTCTTCCCGCAGGTCTACGTGATGCGCAACGGCCACCCCGAGGCCGAGTTCCAGCTGCTCACCACGTACTCCTTCGACAAGGCCTTCGTCGTCAACGACTACGGCACCGGCTCCGCGATCGCGCTCGTCACCGTCGTCCTGCTGCTCGGCGTGGTCGCCGTGTACATGCGCCAGATGCTCAAGATCGGAGAGGTCGAGTGAGCGCAGCGAACGCAGCGGCTCCCGCCGCCACCCGCCGACGCAAGAAGTCCAAGCTCGGCTGGAACCTGATCGGCCTCCTGGTCTTCGTCACGATCGGCTTCCCGGTCTACTGGATGGTCAACACGGCCTTCAAGCCGGCCAAGGACGCCATCGACCCCAACCCGCACTTCTTCCCCTCCGTGTTCACGCTGGAGAACTTCAAGCGTGCCCTGGAGATCGCGGACTTCTGGGGACCGGTCGGCCGCAGCCTCATCGTCTCCTCGGTGGTCGTCGTCATCGGCATCATCGTCGGCATGCTGGCGGCGCTCGCCATCTCCCGGTTCGCCTTCCGCGGCCGGAAGATCGTCATCGTCGGCATCCTCGCCGTCCAGATGGTCCCGCTCGTCGCGATGATCATCCCGGTCTTCCTGATGCTCAACGACCTGGGCCAGTACGACAAGATCAGCGGCCTGATCATCACCTACCTGACCTTCATCCTGCCCTTCACGGTGTGGACGCTGCGCGGCTTCATCGTGAACATCCCCAAGGAGCTGGAGGAGGCCGCCCAGGTCGACGGCTGCACCCGCACCGGCGCGTTCATCCGGGTCGTCTTCCCGCTGCTCGCCCCCGGCATGGTCGCCACCTCCGTCTACGGCTTCATCCAGGCGTGGAACGAGTACCTCTACGCCCTGATGCTGATGAGCCAGCAGAACCAGACGGCCACCGTCTGGCTCGGCAACTTCATCACCAAGAACGGCACCGAGTACGCCCCGATGATGGCGGGCTCCACCATGATGGCCGTCCCCATCGTGATCCTCTTCCTCCTGGTCCAGCGCAAGATGGCCGCGGGCCTGACGGCCGGCGCGGTGAAGGGATAACGCCGCTCATGACCACACTCGTAAGCGCCTCGGACACCCTGACCCGTGACGCGCTCACGGTCCTCCAGCCCGGCTTCGTCGGCACCACCGCGCCCGACTGGCTGCTGCGCCGCATCGGCGAGGGACTCTCCTCCGTCGGACTCTTCGGCCGGAACATCGCCTCGCCCGAGCAGCTCGCCGCGCTCACCGCACAGCTGCGGGCCGAGCGGGACGACGTCCTCGTCGCCATCGACGAGGAGGGCGGCGACGTCACCCGCCTGGAGGTCCGCAACGGTTCCTCCTTCCCCGGCAACTACGCCCTCGGCTCGGTCGACGACACCGACCTCACCCGGGCCGTCGCCGCCGAACTCGGCCGCCGGCTGGCCGCCTGCGGGGTCGACCTCAACTGGGCGCCGTCGGCCGACGTGAACTCCAACGCCGACAACCCGGTCATCGGCGTCCGCTCCTTCGGCGCGAGCCCCGACCTGGTCGCCCGGCACACCGTGGCGTACGTCGAGGGCCTGCAGGCCGTCGGTGTCGCCGCGTGCACCAAGCACTTCCCCGGACACGGCGACACCAACGTCGACTCGCACCACGCGCTGCCCCGCATCGATGTGGACCTCGCCACACTGCACGCCCGTGAGCTGGCACCTTTCCGCGCGGCCATCGCCGCGGGTACCAAAGCGGTCATGAGCGCGCATATCCTGCTCTCCGCGCTCGACCCCGAGCGGCCGGCGACCCTGAGCCCGCAGATCCTGACCGGTCTGCTCCGTCAGGAGCTGGGCTTCGAGGGGCTGATCGTCACCGACGGCATGGAGATGCAGGCCATCGCGGGGACGTACGGCATCGAGCGCGGATCCGTCCTCGCGATAGCCGCGGGCGCCGACGCCATCTGCGTCGGCGGCGGGCTGGCCGACGAGGACACCGTACTGCGGCTGCGCGACGCGCTGGTCGAAGCGGTACGGACCGGTGAACTGCCCGAGGAGCGGCTGGCCGACGCCGCGGCGCGTGTACGCGCCCTGGCGGCCTGGACCCAGGCGCACCGGGCCAGGGGGGCTGGATCGGGGCCGGGCGCGGCAGTGCAGGAGGGGACCGCGCCCGGCACCGAGATCGGACTGGTCGCCGCCCGCAGGGCCGTGACCCTCACGCCGGGGGAGCTGCCCTACACGCCGGTGACCGAGGCCCCGTACGTCGCCGCCTTCACCCCGGTCGCCAACATCGCCGTGGGTGACGAGACGCCCTGGGGTGTCGCGGCCGAGCTGGAGCGCCTCCTTCCGGGCACCGAGACCGGCTCCTTCGACGAGCCGTCGGTGGACGCGGTGCTCGCCGCGGCGAAGGAGCGGCGGATCGTCGCGGTCGTCAGGGACGCCCACCGGCACCCGTGGATGACCCAGGCCCTGGACGCCCTGCTGGCGGCCCGCCCGGACAGCGTCGTGGTGGAGATGGGCCTGAACCAGGCCGCGCCCCGCGGCGCCCTGCACATCGCCACGCACGGTGCGGCCCGCGTCTGCGGCCGCGCGGCGGCGGAGGCGATCGCCGGGCTCTGATCCCGGTACGGGGGAGCACGACAGTGGGGCCCGGCACCTGAACCAGGTGCCGGGCCCCACTGTCGTTCCCGGGGCGTCCGTACCGCCCCGGGCCTGTCCTAGATGCCCTGCCAGGTGGGCTTGTTGGCGAAGGTGTGGCGGAAGTAGTCCGCGAGCTTCAGCTTGGACGCGGCGGCCTCGTCCACGACGACCGTGGCGTGCGGGTGCAGCTGGAGCGCGGAGGCCGGCACGATCGCGGCGACCGGGCCCTCGACGGTCGCGGCCACGGCGTCCGCCTTGCCCTCGCCGGTGGCCAGGAGCACCAGGTGCCGGGCCTCCAGGATGGTGCCGATGCCCTGGGTGATGACGTGGTGCGGCACCTGCTCGATGTCGTTGTCGAAGAAGCGCGCGTTGTCGACGCGGGTCTGCTCGGTGAGCGTCTTGATCCGCGTCCGGGAGGCGAGCGAGGAGCAGGGCTCGTTGAAGCCGATGTGCCCGTCGGTCCCGATGCCGAGGATCTGCAGGTCGACCCCGCCGGCCTCGCGCAGGGCCAGGTCGTAGGCCTCGCAGGCCGCCTGGACGTCCTCGGCCGAACCGTCCGGGCCCATGAAGGCGCCCTCGGAGAGCCCGAGCGGCTCGACGACCTGACGCAGCACGGTGGAGCGGTAGGACTCCGGGTGCCCGGTGGGCAGCCCGACGTACTCGTCCAGCTGAGCGATCCGGGCGCGCGAGGCGTCCACGGAACCGGCCTTGACCTGGGCGATCAGGGCCTCGTAGATGGGCAGCGGAGTCGAGCCGGTGGCAACGCCGAGCAGCGCGTCGGGCTTGCGGCGCAGGAGGCCGGCGATGCCGTCCGCGATGAGCTCTCCGCCTGCCGTGGCGTCCGGGACGATGACAACTTCCACGCTGTGCCTGCCGATCTGGTGAGGGGCTGGTGAGGGGCTGGTGAGGGGCTGGTGAGGGTCTGGTGGTATAGACCAATCAAAGCTCAATCTAGCAGAGCTGAGACCGTCCGCTCAGGCCCTTCCGATCGGCGGACGCGCCCCTCCCCATGGTCGAACGGCACGCCCCCCGCAGCCACCGGAGCCCAGGCCGGCCCCGCCCCCGGGCCCCCGCCCCGGACCTCCCCGGGTCAGGCGATCGAACCCCCCGTCGCGTCGATCCACTGCCCCGTCACCCAGCGCCCATCGTGCGAGGCCAGGAACGCCACCACGTCGGCTATGTCCGAGGGTTCCCCGACCCGCCCCAGCGTCGACAGGGCCGCCGAGCGCGCCCACGCCTCGTCGTCCCCGCGCAGCCACGCCGCGTTGATGTCCGTGTCCACGATCCCGGGCGCCACCGCGTTGACCGTGATGCCCCGCGCGCCCAGCACCTTGGAGAGATAGCGCGTGAAGGTGTCGAGGGCGCTCTTGGACATCGCGTACGCGATCAGCTCGGGCATCATCGCGGCCTGGCTCAGGCCCGTGGAGACGTTGATGATCCGGCCCCCGTCGCGCAGCCGCTCCGCCCCCTGCTGCGCGAGGAAGAACGGCGCCTTCGTGTTGACCGCGAAGATCCGGTCGAACTCCGTCTCGTCGATGGCCGCGAAGGGCTGCGAGGCCGCGATCCCCGCGTTGTTGACGAGGATGTCGAGCCCGCCCGCGCCCGTCCGCTCGTCGAACCGCTCCCAGAGCGCCACCGCGTCCCCGTCCGTCCCCAGCTCCTGGCCGATCGCGAAGGCCTCGCCGCCCGCCGCCTCGATCGCCGCGACGGTCTCCTTCGCCGCCGTCTCGTTGGTCCCGTAATGCACCGCGACCCGCGCGCCGTCCCGGCCGAGCCGCTCGGCGATGCCCCGCCCGATGCCCCGGCTGCCGCCCGTCACCAGTGCCGTCTTCCCTGCGAGCGCACCCATGGGACGCCCCCCTCACTTCCGTAGTGGTCGTTACAGAAATGACCGTAGCACCACTTCCGTAGTGCCCGCTATAGAATTGGCGTCATGACGACAGGACAGCGCGGCCGGCCCCGCTCCTTCGACCGCCTCACGGCGCTGGAGCAGGCCACGATGGCGTTCTGGGAGCACGGGTACGAAACGACCTCGGTCGCCGACCTCACCCGCGCCATGGGCATCAGCGCCCCGAGCCTCTACGCCGCCTTCGGGGACAAGAAGGCCCTGTTCGAGGAGGTCGTCGAGGCCTATGCGGTGAGCTACGGCGCGTACGGCGGCCGGGCCTTCGAGGAGGAGCCGACGGCGCGCGGCGCGCTCGGCCGGATGCTCAGGGAGGCGGCGGGCCTCTTCACCGACCCGTCCCACCCGCGCGGCTGCCTGATGATCTCCGCCGCGACGAACTGCTCGAACCCCGAGGTCGAGCAGACCCTGCGCGAGCGCCGCGCGCGCAACCTGGCGGCGTTCGAGGCGCGGATCCGCCGGGGCGTCGACGCGGGCGAGCTGCCCGCCGGCACGGACACCGGCACCCTGGCCCGGCTCTACGGCGCGGTCCTCCAGGGCATGTCCCAGCAGGCGCGCGACGGCGCGACGCGGGCTGAACTTGAGGCCGTCGCGGAGGCGGCGATGCGCTCCTGGCCGACGCCCGAGGGCTGAAGGGGCCCGTCGGCCGTGCGCCGAAAGGGCCCCGGAAACACCCGCGGGCCGCGGCGCCCGACGGGACCCTCAACCCGTCCGGCACCGCAGCCCGGAGTTGCCCGGCCGAGGATGTGCGGTCCCGCGGCCGTATGGGAGGTCTCGACGCAGTCAGGGCAGAGAGCGTCGATCACCTCGTCCGCCCTCCTGTGCGGGGAGGGCGGAGGTCTTTCACAGGGTGCTGCCCTGCCATTGTGGACTAGACCATTCTTGTCTGTCCATCCATCGGCACGGCCGCGTTCCCGGTCCATCCTCCAACACGAACGCCGTGAGATCCAGGTTCATCGCGCGACGATTCCGCAGGTACGCTCGCCCCTGTGCCCTCCATGAACGAGCTCGTCCGCCAGCACACCGCTCTGAGTGAGTCCGACCTCGAGTGGCTCCACCTGCTGGTCTCGGAGTGGCAACTGCTCTCCGACCTGTCCTTCGCCGACCTCGTGCTCTGGGTCCCTACCCTGGACGGCACCCGCTATGTCTCCGTCGCCCAGATGCGGCCCAACACCGGACCGACCTCCTATCAGGACGACATGGTCGGCCATCTGGTTCCACGCGGCCGCCGCCCCCTGCTCGACGTCGCCCTGGACGAGGGCCGGATCGTGCGCGAGGGAGACCCCGAGTGGCGTGAGGAGGTCCCCGTACGGGTCGAGTCCATCCCCGTGCGCCGCGAGGGCCGGGTCCTCGGCGTGATCGCCCGCAACACCAACCTGCTCACCGTGCGGACCCCCTCCCGGCTCGAGCTGACCTACCTCCAGTCGGCCTCCGACCTGGCCCAGATGATCGCCGCCGGAACGTTCCCCTTCCCCGGCGAGGCCGTCGACATGGACTCGTCGCCGCGCGCGGGCGACGGACTCATCCGCCTCGATGCCGACGGCATCGTCCAGTACGCCTCGCCCAACGCCCTCTCCGCCTACCACCGGCTGGGCCTCGCCGCCGACCTGGTCGGTCAGCACCTCGGCCAGATCACCGCCGAACTCGCTCCTTCCCGAGGCCCGGTCGACGAGGCTCTGGTCAAGCTGGCCTCCGGCTACGCCCCGCGCGAGGCCGAGGTCGAGGGCAACGGCGGTGTGATCCAGCTCCGGGCGATCCCGCTCAAGCCCAAGGGCACCCGGATCGGTTCGCTCGTCCTGCTCCGTGACGTCACGGAACTGCGCCGCCGCGAGCGCGAGTTGATCACCAAGGACGCCACCATCCGGGAGATCCACCACCGGGTGAAGAACAACCTGCAGACCGTGGCCGCGCTGCTGCGGCTGCAGGCCCGCCGGATGGACTCGGACCAGGGCCGCGAGGCTCTCAACGAGGCGGTGCGCAGGGTCGGTTCGATCGCGATCGTGCACGAGACGCTCTCCCAGAACCTGGACGAGCGGGTGGAGTTCGACGAGATCGCCGACCGCGTGATCGCGATGGTCGCCGAGATCTCCCCGGGCAAGGTGACCTGCCGGCGCAATGGCCGCTTCGGCATCCTCGACGCCGAGGTCGCCACCCCGCTCTCCATGGTCCTCACCGAGATCCTGCAGAACGCCCTGGAGCACGCGTTCGCACCGGGGGAGCGAGGCTCGGTCGAGGTCACCGCCGTCCGCGGCGAACCCCGCGCCGACGCACGGCTGTTGATCACGGTCCAGGACGACGGCCGCGGTCTGCCGGAGGGCTTCGACCCCCAGCGTGCGGGCAACCTCGGCCTGCAGATCGTACGGACGCTGGTGGAGGGGGAGTTGGGCGGCACCTTCGACATGCAGCCCGGCGCGGAGCGCGGCACCAAGGTCGTCCTCGACATCCCCGTACAGCCGCAGAAGTAGCTCGCGGACAGCCGTGGGCGTAGCCCGCTGCGGCATGCGCCGCCGCACACAGCAGCGAGCCCCGGACCGATGAGAATCGGTCCGGGGCTCGAATGCTGTGGGTTACTGCTGCGCGCTGCGGCTCGGGGGCGGTGATTGCGTACGCGATGTACGCGCCGCTTGCCTCAGGCTTGTCAGGGTGTTCAGGCGCTGGCGTTGCGCGCCCGGTTGCGAGCGGCGCGGCGCTTCATCGCGCGGCGCTCGTCCTCGCTGAGGCCACCCCAGACGCCGGAGTCCTGGCCGGACTCGAGCGCCCACTGCAGGCACTGCTCCATCACGGGGCAGCGACGGCAGACGGCCTTGGCTTCCTCGATCTGCAGCAGCGCAGGACCGGTGTTGCCGATGGGGAAGAACAGCTCGGGGTCTTCCTCACGACAAACGGCGTTGTGACGCCAGTCCATGGCTGCTACCTCTCTTGGTGTTACGTGCAGGTTGCTTGTGAATGTGAACGCTTTCACGAATCCCCCCGCAAGGGAAGGGCCGACTACCAGATGAACTGGATGCGTCCTTGGACTGAGGAGGGGTTCTGGCTCTCAGTGGAGGCCGGTCTTGCGGGCCGTCCCGATCGCCAAGAAGAGACTCCCAAACCCCAGCAGCGGATACAACCCTTTCTGGAAAGTTTTTTTTGATTCCTCGGTGTCGGCTAGGTCACAGCCGTACTTCTAAGGGGTGGATGGCAGCCTAAACGTTCGAGTGAAAGGACTTTCGGCCCTTCCGCTCACACAATCACACGCAGTGCACGGCGAACGCCTGTGAACGCAACGCTCGTACGCAGTCCGAGGTGGTCTCCGTCCATCTGCAGCGGGAGCGGAACCTTCGAATGCAAGGTGAAGTCCGTCAGATCGTGCAGAGACAGTGCGTGCTTGCCGTGCGGGCCCCGCTCGGGGGTCGAAGTGAGCAGCTGGGTGGCGTAACGGGCCACCGCCGGGGTCGACAGACGGCTCAGCCCGAGGACGTCGAGCGCGGTGTCGAAGGAGGCCTCCGGGGACGCGTACACCGGACGATTGCCCAGGTAGGTCCAGGGGGAGGTGTTGCAGATTATGGAGAGGACCAGCTGCTCGACCGGGTCGTGGCCGGGCCGCTCCAGGGTGATCGTGCCGTGCCGGCGGTGCGGTTCCCCGAGGAACTGGCGGACCACCTGGCGGAGGTAGAGCGCGTGCGTGGATCTCTTGCCGCGCTCCCGCTGCTGTTCGACTCGGCCGATGACGCCGGCGTCGAACCCGAACCCGGCGCAGAACGTGAACCAGCGCGCCGGAACGGCCTCGTCCTCGGTCCCCGGCGTACCGGACGCGATCCCGAGGCTCACTGTGCGTGCACGGCGCTCACGGAGCGCGTCGAGCAGTGCGCCCGTCGCCTCCACGGCGTCGTTGGGCAGCCCCAGCGCGCGGGCGAAGACATTGGTGGAGCCGCCGGGCACGATCGCGAGACCCGGCAGCCGGTCAGGATCGGGGCCGTCGTGCAGGAGCCCGTTGACGACCTCGTTCACCGTCCCGTCGCCACCGAGGGCGACGACCAGCTCCACCTCTCCGGACTCGGCGGCCCGGCGGGCGAGGTCGCGGGCGTGCCCGCGGTACTCGGTGGTGACCGTCTCCAGCTTCATCTCGCTCGCGAGGGCGTGGATGAGGACGTCACGGGTGCGGGCACTGGTGGTGGTGGCTGCCGGATTGACCACGAGAAGTGCGCGCATGGCCGCCAGCGTACCTACCCGGCGGTACTGATTCCCAGTCGTGGCCACCTGCCGGACAGCCCCGCGGGCCGTCCCGGCTACCCTGCCGGGTATGAGCAGTACGGAGCAGACCCCCCGCCCTGTCCGGCTGACCGCGGCGGCCGCGGTGGCCGGCGTCGAAGCACTCGCGCTGATGGTCGGAGGCGTCTACGTGCTCGTGACCGCGCTCACCGGAGACCCCGACGGCCTGACGCAGGCGGTCATGGGCGGCGCGACCCTGATCGCCCTCGGCCTCATCCCCGGCGCAGCGGCGCGCGGACTGCTGCTGCGCCGCAGCTGGAGCCGGGGGCCGGCGATCATCACCCAGATCCTGGCCCTGCCGGTCGCCTGGCAGCTCCTCCAGGCGAACAGCGCCCTGATCCCCGGCGGCATCGCCCTCGCCGTGCTCGCCGTCACCGGTCTCGTCCTCCTCGTGAACCCCGCGACGACCGAGGCGCTGGGCATCGGTCGTCGCGGCGAGGCGTGACGCTTCCTGTCGGCTCCTGTCGGCTTCCTGCCGGCGACTACTCCTCCACGAGGAGCTTCTCCCGCAGCTGCGCCAGCGTGCGTGCGAGCAGCCGGGAGACGTGCATCTGCGAGATGCCGACCTCCTGCGCGATCTGCGACTGGGTCATGTTGCCGAAGAAGCGGAGCAGCAGGATCCGCTTCTCCCGGGGCGGCAGGTCCTCCAGGAGCGGCTTGAGCGACTCCCGGTACTCGACCCCCTCCAGGGCCTCGTCCTCCGCGCCCAGCGTGTCCGCGACCGCGGGTGACTCGTCGTCCGTGTCGGGGACGTCCAGCGAGAGCGTCGAGTAGGCGTTCGCCGACTCCAGGCCCTCCAGGACCTCCTCCTCGGAGATCCCCAGCCGCTCCGCCAGCTCGTGCACGGTCGGGGAACGGCCGTGCAGCTGGGACAGCTCGGCCGTCGCCGTCGTCAGCGAAAGACGCAGCTCCTGGAGCCGGCGCGGCACGCGCACCGCCCAGCCCTTGTCCCGGAAGTGCCGCTTGATCTCGCCGACGACCGTCGGTGTCGCGTACGTCGAGAACTCGACGCCACGCTCCGGGTCGAAGCGGTCCACCGACTTGATCAGACCGATCGTCGCGACCTGTGTCAGGTCGTCGAGCGGCTCGCCCCGGTTACGGAACCGGCGCGCCAGGTGCTCGACGAGCGGCAGGTGCATCCGTACGAGCTGGTTGCGCAGCTCCGCCTTCTCCGTGGAGCCCTCCGGGAGCTTGCGCAGCTCGACGAAGAGGGCGCGCGCCCCGCTCCGGTCGTGCGGGTCCGGCGCCTCCTGGGGGGCGTGCGGAACCTCCGGAACGTCCTCGGCCTGCTGCGGCTCGGCGTCCTTCGGGACCTCGTTGTGCTGCTGGTGCTCGCTCATCTGGACCGCCTGCTCCGTAGCGACCTCGACCTCGACCTCCGGATGCGGCCTCGCCTGCTGCTCAGGGATGCCGGCCGTCGCGTCCCCGCTCCTCACGCCGGGCCTGGCCCCGCGCCGCGCTGTTTGTACAGGCTGATGGAGACCGTCTTGTCGTCCGCCACGGACGACTCGACCTTCCCGGCCAGCGCGGAGAGCACCGTCCAGGCGAAGGTGTCCCGCTCGGGGGCCCGGCCGTCGGTGGTGGGGGCGGAGACGGTCACGTCGAGCGAGTCGTCGATCAGCCGGAAGACACAGCTGAGGACGGAGCCCGGCACGGCCTGCTGGAGCAGGATGGCGCACGCCTCGTCGACCGCGATCCGCAAGTCCTCGATCTCGTCGAGGGTGAAGTCCAAGCGTGCCGCGAGACCGGCCGTGGCCGTACGCAGCACGGACAGGTAGGCACCCGCAGCGGGCAGCCGGACTTCCACGAAGTCCTGGGACCCGGGCTCGCCTGCGATCTGGGACACCCTCACCTCCAAGGTGGCACAAGCTCATTCGGGGCCCGGGGGGAGAAAGCCCCCCGAACCGGGCGGTGCGCAGTCGGTTGCGCAATCCGCGGTGACGCTATCGCGATCCGTGCTGCCGTGTCGCCGTGGGCCTCAGCCGGGCCCCCGTCCCCGTCTGTCACTCATGGTAAGTCCATGAGTACGGACAGTGGCTAGGGGTCTGCCGAAGCCAATTCCGATCGACCGACAGCAGATTGCCGGGGTGTCGTACCCAGCCCTCAGACGATCGAACCGTCCACGAAACACCACCGCCAGCGCTCGTTCGGCTCGAAGGTGCGCATCACCGGGTGGCCGGTGGTCGAGAAGTGCCCGGTCGCGTGCCGCCCCGACGAGGAGTCGCAGCAGCCCACGTGCCCACAGGTGAGGCAGATGCGCAGCTGGACGGGGTGCGTCCCGTCGCTCAGACACTCGGGGCAGGTGTCGGTCAGCGGCGCGGGTTCGGGGCGCGGCATTTCGGCAACGTGCGGGCACTCGCTCATGATGGCCAGGTTACGTGCTGGAACGGACAGGGGACGGGGCCGAGCGATGGACGCACTGCAGTTGGTGGGGCTGGTCGCGGCGAGCGCCGCGGTCGCGGGCCTGGCCCGCAGGACACCGGTGCCCGCGCCGCTGCTCCTGGTGGCCGTCGGCCTCGCCGCGTCGTACGTGCCCGGTGTGCCGGACTACACCCTCGACCCGCACATCATCCTGCCGCTCATCCTGCCCCCGCTGCTCTACACGGCGGCGATGGACTCCTCGTACCTCGACCTGCGGGCCAACATCAGGCCCGTCGCCCTGCTCTCGGTCGGGTACGTCCTCTTCGCCACCGTCGCCGTCGGCTGGCTCGCGTACGTCCTCGTCCCGGACCTGCCGCTCACGGCGGCGCTCGTGCTCGGCGCGGTCGTCGCGCCGCCGGACGCGGTCGCGGCGACGGCGATCGCCCGCAAGCTGGGCCTGCCGAACCGGATCACCACCATCCTCCAGGGCGAGTCCCTGGTGAACGACGCCACCGCCATCACCGCCTACAAGGTCGCCCTCGCCGCAGCCGTCGGCGAGGGCATCAGCTGGGCGGGCGGTCTCGGCGAGTTCGCGCTCGCGGCGGTCGGCGGCATCGGCGTCGGGCTCGTCCTGATGGTCCCCATCCACTGGCTCCGCCGCCACCTCGGCGAGGCCCTGCTGCAGAACACCCTCTCCCTCCTGATCCCCTTCGTCGCCTACGCGGCGGCCGAGGAGGTCGGCGCCTCCGGGGTCCTCGCGGTGGTCGTCGTCGGCCTCTTCCTGGGGCACCGCAACTGGCAGGTGGACTTCGCGACCCGCCTCCAGGAGGCGGCCGTGTGGAAGATGGTCGCCTTCATCCTGGAGTCCAGCGTCTTCGCCCTCATCGGCCTCCAGCTGCCGTACGTCGTGCAGGGCCTCGGGCAGTACGGGATCGCCGAGGCGGCCTGGTACGCCCTCGGGGTCTTCGTGGCCGTGGTCGTGGTCCGCTTCGTCTGGGTCTATCCGTCCACCTTCCTGCCCCGCCGGCTGTCGAAGCGGATCAGGGAGCGCGAGCCAGGGGTGGACTGGCGGGCGCCGCTGATCGTCGGCTGGGCCGGCATGCGCGGTGTGGTCTCCCTCGCCATCGCCTTCTCCATCCCGGAGATGACCGACGGGGTGGAGTTCCCCGCCCGGAACCTGGTCCTCTTCCTCACCTTCACCACCGTCATCGGGACCCTGGTCGTCCAGGGGCTCACCCTGCCCCCGCTGATCCGGCTCCTGAAGCTCCCGCCCCGCGACACGTACCAGGAGACCCTCGCCGAGGCGCAGGCCCAGAGCGAGGCGTCCCGGGCGGCGGAGGAGCGCCTGGAGGCCCTGCTGGCCGACGAGCGCAACGCCCTGCCGCAGCCCCTCGCCGACCGACTCCGCGCGGTCCTGGAGCGGCGCCGCAACGCCGTGTGGGAGCGCCTCGGTTCGGTGAACGAGGTCACGGGCGAGACCGTCGACGACACCTACCGGCGGCTCTCCGGCGAGATGATCGAGGCCGAGCGCGAGGTCTTCGTCCAGCTGCGGGACGAGCGCCGCATCGACGACGAGATGCTGCGCACGCTGCTGCGCCGGCTCGACCTGGAGGAGGCGGCGGCCTACCGCGAGGAGGCGTGAGCGGCGGACGCGACAGGGCCGGGGCTCGGGAAGGGTTCTCCGACGGGCCTCACGAAGGGGAGCCCGTCACCACCGCGGTGATGCTCGTCCCCCGTTCGAACGCGCCCTCCTCGGCGAGGACGACAAGTCCGTAGAGCATTTTGGCGACATACAGCCGCTCGATGGCGATTCCATGCCGCGCCTCGAAGTCCTCGGCGAACGCGTCGAGCGTCGGATTCGTCCGGGCGTAACCGCCGCCGTGGAAGCGCTCGTCGAGGCTCCAGTCGCCCCGCGGGCCGCCGAACGCGGCGCGCTGCAGTTCGCGTACCTCCCCGCCCAGGAAACCGCCCCTGAGGACCGGGACGCCCAGCGCCCGCTGCCCGGGGCCCAGACCGGCCGCCAGGCCCGCGAGGGTGCCGCCGGTGCCGCAGGCGACGGCGACCAGGTCCGAGGCGCCGCGCAGCTCGCGCCCGAGCTCCACGCACCCCTCCACGGCGAGGGCGTTGCTGCCCCCTTCGGGCACGACGTACGTCCCCGAAGGGGACCGGTCGAGGAGGCCGGCCAGCACCTCCGGATCGGCCTTCGCCCGGTAGGTGGCCCGGTCCACGAACACCAGCCGCATGCCGTCGGCGGCGCACCGGGCGAGGGAGGGGTTCAGGGGCCGGTCGGCCAGCTCCTGGCCCCGCACCACGCCGATCGTGTCGAAGCCGAGCAGCCGGCCGGCGGCGGCCGTCGCGCGCAGGTGGTTGGAGTACGCGCCGCCGAAGGTCAGCACCGGCCGGCCGGCCGCCGCGCGCAGGTTGAGCGCGAGCTTGCGCCACTTGTTGCCGGGCAGGTCCGGATGGATCAGGTCGTCGCGCTTGAGCAGCAGCCGCAGGCCGCGCCGGGTGAAGCGCTCGTCCTCGACCGGCTCCAGGGGGGACGGGAGCCGGGCGCCGAGGTGGGCGAGGTCGAACGCGTTCACCCGGCCATTGTCCACCGGCTACCGGAGGCGTTCGGCGATCCGCCCCCGCATCGAGGCCATCGTGAAGCCGCGCGGATCGACCTTGCCCGGCTGCCACTCCAGGTGGCCGATCACCGAGCGCTGGGTCCAGCCGTGCGCCCGGCAGACCGCCGCGGCGGCCTTCTCGATGGCCTCCAGCTGGACCTTGGGCCAGGGGTCGACCCCGTCCCCGAGGTTCTCGCACTCGAAGCCGTAGAAGTGCCGGTTGCCGTCCACGGTGGCCTCGTTGTCCGGGGGCAGCCGGTGCTCGGCGATGACCGCCCGCAGCACCTCGTCGTCCCCGGCCCCCGCGTGGTTGGCCCGGCCGTAGCCGACCAGATGGACCGTGCCGTCCTTGGCGATCACGCCGTGGCAGAGCGGCCCGGGCAGGGTGCTGTGGCCGTCCCGGCAGAGCCGGACGGTGTTCGCGGTGCCCCGGGTGACCGTGTGGTGGATCATCACGCCGTGGACGGGCCCCCAGGGGCCCTTGTGGTTGCGGTTGTGGGTGCGCCAGTCGCCGACCTCGACGACCGTCAGGCCCTCGTCGCGCAGGGCGGCGAGGAACCTGCTCGCGGACATGGGTGGGGCCATGGCCGACTCCTTCGGGATAGCAGCGGGTTCGAGACGGGGCGAAGCACCCCGCGTACCGGAGTGCCGAGTACCGGCGTACCGAGTGCCGACTACCGGCGTACCGGAGTGTCCGCCTCCGAGCCACCTGTTCGGGACCTGTGCGAGCCGATCCGGACACCGGGTCACGAGGCGTGCGGGGCTGGGCTGTTCGAGTGGAATCGAGTGACATGCCCAGTCGTAAGCCGATCACTCCCACTCATTTGTGTAATGGCGCGCCCACGCTCCGTGCTGAAAGGCTTCCTCTCGCAGGTCATTCACATCGAGAGGGAGTTCCATGTCCGTTGGTTCGGTTGGCGACGAGGTACGCGCGGATCAGGCGACGCCGCAGCAGAGTCTCGGCACCGCCGCCGCACGGAACCTGGCGACCACCACCAAGTCGGCGCCGCAGATGCAGGAGATCACCTCCCGGTGGCTGCTGCGGATGCTGCCGTGGGTGCAGGTCCAGGGCGGTACCTACCGGGTGAACCGGAGGCTCAGCTACTCCGTGGGAGACGGTCGCGTCACCTTCGTCCAGACCGGAGAGCGCGTCGCGGTCATCCCCGCCGAGCTCGGCGAACTCCCGGCGCTGCGCGGATACGAGGACGAGGAGGCGCTCACCGAACTCGCCGCCCGGTGCCGCCAGCGCGAGTACGCGCCCGGAGAGATCATCGCCTCCGCAGGCGAACCCACCGACCGCGTCCACCTCCTGGCGCACGGCAAGGTCGAGCAGATCGGCGAGGGGCCGTACGGCGACGAGGCGGTCCTCGGGGTCCTCGCCGACGGCGCGCACTTCGGCGACAGCGCGCTGACCCACGCGGACGCCACGTGGGAGTGGACCGCCCGCGCGGCCACCGCCTGTACCGTGCTCGAACTGACCCGCGACGACGTGCGCAACCTCGCCGAGCGGGCCACCTCGCTCGCCGACCACCTCGCGAGCGTCGCCGCGCTGCCCGCCCAGCGCAGCAACCAGTTCGGCGAGGCCGCGATCGACCTCTCCGCCGGTCACGTCGGCGAGGCGGTCGTCCCGCACACGTACGTGGACTACGACGCCTCGCCGCGCGAGTACGAACTGTCGGTCGCCCAGACGGTCCTGAAGGTCCACAGCCGCGTCGCCGACCTCTACAACCAGCCGATGAACCAGACCGAGCAGCAGTTGCGGCTCACGGTCGAGGCGCTGCGCGAGCGCCAGGAGCACGAGCTGATCAACAACCGCGAGTTCGGCCTGCTCTCCAACTGCGACTACGGGCAGCGCCTCCAGCCCCACGACGGCGTGCCCAGCCCCGACGACATGGACGAGCTCCTCTCCCGGCGCCGGGGCTCGAAGATGTTCCTCGCCCACCCGCGCGCCATCGCCGCCTTCGGCCGCGAGTGCAACCGGCGGGGCCTGGTCCCCGAGTCCATCGAGATCAACGGCAACAGGATCCCGACCTGGCGCGGAGTCCCGATCTTCCCGAGCAACAAGATCCCGGTCTCGGACGCCCGGACCACGTCCATCATCTGCATGCGTACCGGCGAGGCCGACCAGGGCGTGATCGGTCTGCACCAGACGGGCCTCCCGGACGAGATCGAGCCCAGCCTCTCGGTGCGCTTCATGGGCATCGACGAGCAGGCGATCATCTCCTACCTGGTCACGGCCTACTACTCGGCCGCGGTCCTCGTCCCCGACGCGCTCGGAGTCCTGGAGAACGTGGAGGTCAGCCGCTGGCGCTGACGCGCCGGCCCCGGTGACCGTGGCGGGGGTCCGTGCCGACCGGCCCCCCGCCACGACCTCACACGCCAAGCGACCCACGGACTCAACGTAGAGGGGGAAGTGTGACCATGACCCGGGCGGACGCCGTGGGTGGCTCCCAGGGTGCCGTGGCGCTCCTCGACCAGACGAGGAACGTCGTCGATCCTCAACTGCGCTCGACCATCGAGTCGTTGCCGGGTTCGATACGGCGCGTCGCGATGTACCACTTCGGCTGGGAGCAGGCCGACGGGTCCCCGGCCGCCGCGCAGACGGGCAAGGCGATCCGGCCCGCGCTCGTGCTCGCCGCCACCCGCGCGCTCGGCGGTGACCCGGCGCCCGCCGTGCGGGCCGCCGCCGCGGTGGAACTCGCCCACAACTTCTCGTTGCTGCACGACGACATCGTGGACGAGGACCCGACCCGACGGCACCGCCCAACGGCCTGGACGGTGTTCGGCATCCCCGACGCGCTGATCGCGGGCGACGCCATGCTCGCCCTGGCGTTACGGCTGCTCGCCGAGGACGGCCACCCCGCCTCCGCGGCGGCTTCGGCGAGGCTCGCCGCCTGCGTCATCGAGCTCTGCGCCGGTCAGCAGGCGGACTGCGCCTTCGAGCATCGTGACGCCCGTGAGGTCAGCCTGGACGAGTGCCTCGCCATGGCCACCGCCAAGACCGGCGCCCTGCTCGGCTGCGCCTGCGCCCTCGGCGCGCTGTACGCGGGCGCGGGCGAGGAGGAGGTCGCGGCGATGGACGCGTTCGGCCGGGAGGCCGGGCTCGCCTTCCAGCTGATCGACGACCTGATCGGCATCTGGGGCGACCCGGAGCGCACCGGCAAACCGGCGGGCGCGGATCTCGTCGCGCACAAGAAGTCGCTGCCGGTGGTCGCGGCGCTCGCCTCGGGCACGGCGGCGGGCGAGGAGCTGGCCGAGCTGTACGCCCGTACGGAACTCGACGCCGACGCGGTACGGGCGGCGGCGGACGCGGTCGAGCGGGCCGGAGGCCGGGACTGGGCGCAGACCCAGGCGGCCGACCTCATGGGCCGCGCGGTCCAGCAGCTCTCCCGGGCCGTGCCGGACCTGGCCGCCGCCGGCGACCTGCTCGCCCTGGCCGAGTTCGTCACCCGCCGGACACGGTGACGCGCGGGCGTCGGGCGACGGCCGGCGCGGCCGTGCTTCAGGCCTCCGGCACGATCCGGTTGACCACGGTCTCGATGAGCGCGTCCAGTTCGCGGTCGTCGTGGAGGCCGGGAACGGTGAAGTGGTCGAAGAGCAGCCCGTTGAGGGCGAAGTAGAGCAGCCGGACCGTGTCCGCGTCGCCCGGCATGCCGGACTCGATGTGCGTACGGATGTTGAAGTCCAGGTCGGAGCGGAGCACCTTGGTGAGCTGCGTGCGCAGCTCGGGGCGGCGCGTGGCCTCCAGCCGGAGCTCGAAGAGCCCCAGGTAGCAGGTGCGTTCGGCGGCCATCCGGCGGGCCAGCCAGCGCATCAGCTCCAGGACCAGCGTCCGGCTGGGCTTCGGCCGGAAGGCCGCGACGAGCGAGTCCGGCTCCGGGGTCATCCGGACGAAGATGCGGTCCGCGACCTGGGAGAGCAACTGGTCCCGGTCGGAGAAGTAGTTGGACGAGGTGCCCGTGGGCACGCCTGCCCGGGCGTCGACCGCCCGGAAGGTGAGCCCCCGGGCACCTTCGTCCGCGAGCACCTCGATCGCCGCGTCGAGCAGAGCCGTACGGCGTTCCTGGTTCCTGGCCACCGGACCTCCTGATTCCACTTCTTCCCGGAAGATAGCCCTTGCGTAACCACTACAGGTGAAGCACTATGACTGTCGTGGTTGCGACCGCAGCCTACATCGTGAAGAAGAAAAGGACCGGTTTGCGCAAGCTCACCTACTTCATCGCCTGCTCCATCGACGGCTTCATCGGCGACCCCGAGGGAGACGCCGCGTCCATGTACCAGTTCGTGGACGCGCCGTTCCTCGAGTACCTGAAGGCCGAGTACCCGGAGACCATCTCGGCGCAGGGGCGTGAGGCCCTCGGGATCGACTCCGAGAACAAGCGGTTCGACACGGTCGTCCAGGGCCTGAACTCGTACCGGCTCGCCCTGGACATCGGCATCACCAGCCCCTACGGCCACCTGCGGGAGATCGTCGCGACGCGCTCGCTCACCGAGTCGCCCGACCCGAACGTCGAGCTGATCTCCGGCGACCTGGTCGGCCGGATCCGCGAGCTGAAGGCCGAGGACAGCCCGCTCGGGATCTGGATCTGCGGCGGCTCGCAGATCGCCGGCGCGCTGATCGAGGAGATCGACGAGCTGGTCATCAAGACGTACCCGCAGGTCTACGGCTCCGGCATGCCGATGTTCGGCGCCGGCTTCGAGCCCCGCGACTTCGAACTCGGCGAGGTGCGCGCGTTCGACAACGGCGTACTCGTCCGGACGTACACCAGGAAGCGGTGACGGGAGGCCCGCCCTACCCTGAGAGGTATGGGCAGCGAGACCCCGCGTACGGTACGGGACCCGCAGGCCACGCCCACGTGTCCGGCCTGCGGAGACCCCGTCGGTATCGTCGCGAAGCGGCACAAGGTCATGGGGGCCTGGGTGCCGGAGTGGGAAGTGCAGCCGTGCCGGAACGCGCGATGCGCGCGGCACGAAGGTCATGAGGGCGCGGACGGACGGGCCGCCCCTGCGCCCGCTCCCGAGGGCGGCGCGGCAGACGCGCCCGGGGGCGGACCGGCGAGCGGCGCGGAACCCGCCACGGGCGCGTGACGGAAGCCGCTACCACGCACGTGACCGGCAAGAACGGTGAGATCGGGAGAAGTCCGGCCACAGGGTGACCGGGTCGCGCGAAGGAGTCGTTCCGCCCGCTACAGTCCGCGCATGTCATCGGAGTCGACGGAAGTGTGGACCGGCTGGTACCGGGACCGCAGCGGCGCGGAAGCGATCGCGATCACGGTGGACGGACAGCAGGTGTCCGCCCGCATCAGGGGTGTCGCGTACACGGGCGCGACCTTCGCCGCGTTGAGCGCGGCGGAGAAGGGTGGCGAGGCCCTCACCGGGTGCGTACTGGAATGGGATCTGCCGCTTCCTGTCGTCGTGGACGGCGCAAGTCAGCAGGCCACCCTCAGCTGCCTGCTGACGCTCGGCGAGCGGGCGGACCTGAGCCTCACTCTGCACTACGGCGGGACGGCCTACGAATCGGGCATCGCCGGCGGTGACTTCGAGGACGCGCTCGACCGGGTGAGGCGCCAGCTCCCGGCCGGCGCGACGTTCGGCCGCCGCCTGCTCCAGACCGCCTGAGGCCCGAGTCGGGGCGTACGGGGTCGCGGGGCGTACGGCGGTCAGGCCAGGCCGTCCCAGCCCCAGCGCGGAGTGGGACCCGGATCGCCGAGATCCGTGCCCGGTGCCGAGGCCGACACGTCCTTGGCGATCCGCGTACCCCAGTCGAAGTACTCCACCACCCGGCGGCGCAACAGGGCGTCGTCCGGCAGCTCCTTCTCCACCGCCGCCGTCATCAGCTCCATCCAGCGCAGCCGCTGCTCCTCGGTGATGCCGAGCCCGAGGTGGGCCCGGAGCAGCGCCTGGTGCCCGCCCAGTTCCGCCGTGAACTCGGCGGGCCCGGAGAACACCTCGGCCAGCCAGACGGCGACGTGCTCGACGTGGGCGGGGGTGAAGTCGGCGAAGACCGGTGCGAGGAGAGGGTCGGCGAGGACCGCCTCGTAGAAGGTGTCGGAGAGCCGGCGCAGCGCGTCCGCGCCGCCCACCGCCTCGTACAGGGTGCTCGTGCGACGCTCGGCGGTCACGGGACGCCTCCGGGTTCGGTCCGTGCGGGGTCTGTCCGTCCGGGACACGCCCGTCCGGGATCAGTCCCCACAAGCATCCACTCAACACGGCCTCGATCCAAGGATGTTCGCCCTCGGCACGCCCAGCGATCGCGGGACGCCCAGCGGTCGCGGCAGCCGCGGCGGGGCGGACGGCCGTGGTGGCGGGCGCCCCCCCCCCCGGGGGGGGGTGGGAGGGGCGAGCCACCAAGCAGCAAGGCCAAGCGTGCGCAGGGGCCGC